>DQBD01000065.1:2222-2385 GCA_003526065.1 Gammaproteobacteria bacterium
CCAACATCTGCACCAACCAGGGGCTGCTGGCCACCGCCGCCACGCTGTACATGAGCCTCATGGGGCCAGCCGGACTGAGCACGGTGGCGCGGCAAAGCCACGCCCACCTGCGCACCCTGACCGAACAGCTGTGCGCCCTGCCCGGCGTGCGGCCGGCCTTCAG
>DQBD01000065.1:2712-2935 GCA_003526065.1 Gammaproteobacteria bacterium
GACATCCTGGGCGGCCTGGCACTGGCGGAACACTATCCGGAGCTGGCTGACACGGTGCTGGTCTGCACCACCGAGCTGACCCCGCCCGGCGCCTGCGCGCGCTACGCCACCGCGCTGGCCGAGCTGCTGCCGGCCGCGTGAACGCGCCCGCCTCGCGCACCCACTGGCGCGGCATCGGCATCGCCTTTCTGGCCGGTGTGGCGGCCGCCACCGCCCTGTCCAA
>DQBD01000065.1:3201-3670 GCA_003526065.1 Gammaproteobacteria bacterium
GCCACCGCCCTGTCCAAGGCCAGCCCGGCGGCACTCGACCTGCGCACTGCGCTGAACCTGTCGCTGACACAGATCGGCTGGGTGATGTCGGCCGGCACGGTCGCCACCTTCCTGCTGGGCGTGGCCTCCGGCCAGCTCAGCCATTGGCGCGGCGCCCGGCGACTTTTGCGCGACGGCCTGCTGGTGCTGCTGGTGGCAGGCTGCCTGAGCGCCCTGGCACCGGCCACCGGCTGGCTGCTGGCCGGACGTGGCCTGGAGGGGCTGGGCGTGGTGCTGATCACGGTGTCGGCGCCGACGCTCATCGCGGGCCTGAGCCGACGGGAGGATATCGGCCTGGCCATGGGGGTGTGGGCACTGTGGCTGCCGGTCGGCAGTGTGCTCATGCTGGCGCTGGCACCGGCGCTGCTGGCGGCGGCTGGCTGGCGCGGCCTGTGGGCGGTCAGCGGCCTGGCCGCGCTGGCGGTACTGG
>DQBD01000294.1 GCA_003526065.1 Gammaproteobacteria bacterium
CGCGATCGGCGTCGTGACCGCGAGCGCACCCGCGTTGCGGGCGATCTCGGCGATCACCGGCGCTGCGCCGGTGCCGGTGCCGCCACCCTCGCCGGCGGTGATGAACACCATGTCGGCCCCTTCCAGGGTGTCGGCGATGCGTTCCTTGTCCTCCATCGCCGCCTGTGCGCCGATGGCGGGATTGGCGCCGGCGCCGAGGCCCTTGGTCAGGCCGGTGCCCAGCTGCAGCACGGTGCGTGCGGTGGAGCGGCCCAGGACTTGCGCGTCCGTGTTGGCGACGATGAAGTCCACGCCGTCGATCTGCTGCGAGAGCATGTGATCGATGGCGTTGCCGCCGCCGCCGCCGACGCCGATCACCTTGATGACGGCGTTTTGCTCGGTTGGTTCCATCAGTTCAAACATGTGTGTGTTACCCCCAGTGCCCGGTGAATTGCCGCGGGTGCCGCCCGGCCCCCGATTCAGAATGCTGGTGCGCGCCTCGCTGCCCCAGCCCTTGCCTTTGCCCCTGTCGCCCAGAATCGTCATACGCCCCCCTGAAACCACGTTTTGACCTTCGCCCAGATGCCGTTGAAGCTGCCCCAGTTATGCCGGGGTGGAGCCTGCGTGCCGCGCTGCTCGAGCGCGTACAGCAGCAGGCCGACGCCGGTGGCGTGGATCGGGTTGCGTACCACGTCCACCAGCCCGCTGACACGGTGCGGCAGTCCCAGCCGCACCGGTGTGTGAAAGATTTCCTCGGCCAGATCGACCACGCCTTCCATCTTGGAGCTGCCGCCGGTCAACACCACGCCAGCGGCGATCAGGTCCTGAAAGCCACTGCGTCTCAGTTCGGCCTGCACCAGGCGCAACAGTTCCTCGTAGCGCGGCTCGACCACCTCCGCCAGGGTCTGGCGCGACAGGCGCCGCGGCGCCCGCTCGCCGACGCTGGGGACCTCGATTGACTCGTCGCTGCCAGCGAGCTGGCGCAGTGCGCAGGCGTACTTGATCTTGATTTCCTCGGCATGCTGTGTCGGCGTGCGCAGCGCCACGGCGATGTCGTTGGTGACCTGGTCGCCGGCGATCGGAATCACCGCCGTGTGGGCGATGGCGCCCCCGATGAAGACGGCGATGTCGGTCGTGCCGCCGCCGATGTCGACCAGGCACACCCCAAGCTCCATCTCGTCGTCGGTGAGCACGGAGTGGCTCGAGGCCACCTGCTCGAGCACCAGTTCGTCGACTTCGAGGCCGCATCGGCGTACGCACTTGACGATGTTCTGCATCGCGCTGATGGCGGCGGTCACGATGTGCACCCGCGCTTCCAGACGCACGCCGGACATGCCGATGGGCTGCCGGATGCCCTCCTGGTCATCAATCACGTATTCCTGCGGCAGCACGTGCACCACGCGCTGGTCCATGGGGATCGCGACCGCCTTGGCGGCGTCCAGCACCCGTTCGACGTCGGCCGGCATTACCTCGCGGTCGCGAATGGCGACGATTCCGTTGGAGTTCAGGCTGCGTACATGGCTGCCGGCGATGCCCGCATACACGGAGTGAATCTGACAGCCGGCCATCAACTCCGCTTCTTCCACGGCGCGTTGCATGGACGCGACGGTGGATTCGATGTTGACCACCACGCCTTTCTTCAGGCCACGCGAGGGGTGGCTGCCCAGGCCGATGATTTCCAGTTCGCCGTCGCTGGTCACCTCGCCGACCAGGGTGACGATCTTGGACGTACCGACGTCCATGCCAGCGATCAGGCGCTTGTCCGGTTTTCTGCTCATAAGTCCATGACCTTGCGGTCGGGTTCGGAAGCGGGTTTGAAACGCACCGCAAAGCCGTCGGCGTAGCGCAGGTCCGCGCTTTCCAGGGGCGGTGCCACACCAGACAGGCGGCTGCGGTAGACGGCGGCGAAGCGCTTCAGGCGTTTTGTCACGTCCTTGCGCCCGACGATGATGGTCAGGCCATCGTCCAGGCCGATGCGCCAGGCACCGCGCGCTTCCTGGTGCACTTCGCGCACCGGCGGCAGTCCCTCGAGCAGGCGAGCGAAACGTTCGTAGTCGGCAAACACGCGCAACGGCTTCGCGCCGGGCGGGGCACTGAGCAGCGGCAGCTCAGCCAGCGCCTGACCGCTGACGGCGAACACTTCGCCCCCATCGCTGAGCACGCCGTCGTTGCCCCAGCGCGCGACCGCACGATGCCCGACGATTTCCACCACCAGCTTGTTGGGCCACACGCGCCGCACCAGCGCCTGTTTGACCCACGGCGCCTGCCGGGCCGCGGCCGCCACCGCGGCCACATCGACGCTGAAGAATCCGCCGGCGGCGGCCGGCAGCAGGTGCTGTTCGAGCGCCTGGCGGTCGATATGGTCGAGGTCGCCGGTGATCTCGACCGTGGCCAAGGGAAAGCGCGCCGGATCGCTGAGCCAGGTCAACGCGCGGTAACCGGCGACGGCCAGCGCGACCACCAGCAACGCCAGGCTCAGGCGACACAGCCACCGCCAGATTTGCCGGGCCGTGGCGGCCCAGAGCGAGGCCCGTTCACGCAGCGACAGTGGTCGCGCACGCACCCCGCGTCGGGGTGCACGCGCGGCGCGATAGGGCAGGCCAGCGACCCCAACACCCGGGTAGGCGGCACGCGGTGACGACCTATACATCGGCCCGCTCCCCCGCCAGCAGCAAGCGCGGCGTGCCCTGAGGCAGGCCAAGGCTGGTATCCAGGATGGCCAGTGCCAGTTGTTCGAACGACAGCCCAACCGCACGCGCCGCCAGCGGCACCAGTGAGTGGTCGGTGAGCCCCGGCACCGTGTTGGCTTCCATCAGGTATGGCGTGCCGGCGCTGTCCAGCAGCAGGTCGACGCGGCCCCAGCCGCGGCAGTCGAGCGCCTGGAAGGCTTCCAGGGCAAGCCGCTGCAGCGCGTGCTCGGCGTCCGGTGGCAGGCCGCAGGGGCACAGATAGCGCGTGTCGTCGCGCAGGTACTTGGCCTCGTAGTCGTAGAACGCGCGGGGCGTTTCGAGCTTGATTGCAGGCAGCACCCGGTCGCCGACGATGCCGACGGTGTATTCGCCGCCGCCGATGAAGCGCTCGACCAGCACCTGTGGATCATGTGCGGCGGCGGTGGCCACGGCGGCGGGCAGGTCGACGGCGCGTTCCACCTTGCTCATGCCGATGCTCGAGCCCTCGCGGGCCGGTTTGACCATCAGCGGCAGGCCCAGTTGCGCCACGACGGCGTCCCAGTCGCTGTCCGCGCTGGCCACCTGGTAGGCCGCCGTCGGCAGTCCGGCGCCTTGCCACAGCTGCTTCGCGCGCAGCTTGTCCATGGCCAGTGCCGAGCCGAGCACGCCGCTGCCGGTGTAGGGCAGGCCGAGCCACTCCAGCGCGCCCTGCAGGGTGCCGTCCTCGCCACCGCGGCCGTGCAGGGCGACAAACGCGCGGGCGAAGTTGCCGGCGGCCAGTTGCGCCAGCAGGTCGGGAGCGGCGGCATCGACCCCGACCGCGTCCACTCCGGCGGCGACGAGCGCGGCCAGCGCCGCGCTGCCGCTCTTGAGCGAAATCTCGCGTTCTGCCGAGCGGCCGCCCAGCAGCACGGCGACGCGGCCATAGGCGTTGGGGCTACGCATCAGGCAGCCTCCCCGACACGCCGCACTTCCGGTTCCAGGCGAACGCCGGTCGCTGCCTCGACCCGTGCCTGCACATCATCGATCAGTGCCTCGATGTCGGCGGCACGCGCGCCGCCCAGGTTGACGATGAAGTTGGCGTGTCGTTCCGATACCTGTGCCCGGCCGCGGGTGAGGCCCTTCAGGCCGGTGGCCTCGATCAGCCGCGCGGCATGATCGCCCGGCGGGTTGCGGAACACGGAGCCGGCGTTGGCCTGGCGCAGCGGCTGGGTGGCGGCACGCCGGCGCAGCAGGGCGTGGATGGCGGCCTGTACCTGTGATGGCGGTGCGTGCTCGAAGCCGAACTCGGCGGCCAGGAACCACTCGTCGACCGGGCCGCTCACGCTGCGGTAGGCGACGCGGAAATCCGCCGGCGTGCGTTGGTGCACGACGCCGTCGCGGCCGATCGTCCGCACCGCCTGCACACACTGCCAGGTTTCGCCGCCGTGGGCGCCTGCGTTCATGGCCAGGGCGCCGCCCACCGTGCCGGGAACGCCGGCCAGGAATTCACCGCCGGCCAGCCCTTGGCGGCCGCAGTGCTGCGCCAGCTTGGCGCACGGCAGGCCGGCGCCGGCGCGCAATCGGGCCTCGCCCAGGGGTTCGATGGCGGCAAAGCTCTTGCCCAGGCAGACCACGGCGCCACGAAAGCCGCCGTCGCGCACCAGCAGATTGCTGCCAAGGCCGATCCACAGCAGCGGTGTGCCGGCCGGCAAATCCACCAGGAAGGCCTGCAGGGCGGGCAGGTCGGGCGGCTCGAAATAGGTGTCGGCAGGCCCGCCGACGCGCCAGCTGGTGTGGCGGGCCATCGGCTCGTTGTGCCGCAGTGCGGCACGCGTCTGTTCGGCGGCGGCGTTCATGGCGCCTCCGTGATGGCGGTGGCCAGGTTGGCCGCTGCCTGGCCGATGCTGCCGGCACCGAGTGTCACCACCACGTCGCCGTCTTCGAGCAGGCCGGCCAGGCTGGTCGGCAACTCGGCCAGCTGCTCAACGAACACCGGTTCGACGCGCCCGCGGCTGCGGATGGCGCGCGCCAGGGCACGGCCGTCGGCACCGGCGATCGGGGCCTCGCCGGCGGCGTACACCTCGCACAGCAGCAGGGCATCGGGCACGCCGGCCAGTACCGCCGCGAAGTCGTCCAGCAGGTCGCGGGTACGCGTGTAGCGGTGCGGCTGGAACACCGCCAGCAGTCGGCGGCCGGGGTAGGCGCCGCGCAGTGCCTGCAGTGTGGCGGCCAGCTCACGCGGATGGTGGCCGTAATCGTCGATGAGGGTCACGCGCTTGCCGCCGAGCGCGCCGTCGGCCAGGCACTGCAGGCGCCGGTCGATGCCGCCGAAGCTCGCCAGGCCCTGGGCGATGGCGTCGTCGGTCACGCCCACCTCGCGGGCGATGGCGATTGCCGCCAGCGCGTTGCGCACGTTGTGCAGGCCCGGCAGGTTCAGGGTCACCGGCAGCGGCGGCCGGCCGGCGGCGCGGGCCGTGAAGTGCATGCGCAGGCCGTCCTGCCGCACGGCGTCGGCGTACAGGTCGGCCTCCGCGGTCAGGCCATAGGTGAGCACCGGGCGACCGATGGTGGGGCGCAGCGCCAGCAGGCCGGCATCGTCGTGACACAGCACGGCCAGGCCGTAGAACGGCAGGCGCTGCAGAAAGTCGATGAACGCCTGTTGCAGGCGGCGCGGATCGCCGCCATAGGTTTCCATGTGGTCCTGGTCGATGTTGGTGACCACGGCCAGGATCGGGTTCAGGTGCAGGAACGAGGCGTCCGACTCGTCGGCCTCCACCACCAGGTAGCGTCCCGCACCCAGGCGTGCGCCGCTGCCGAAGGTGTTGACCCGCCCGCCGATGATGAACGTCGGGTCGACGCCGCCGTGCGCCAGCAGGTGTGCCACCAGGCTGGTGGTGGTGGTCTTGCCGTGCGTGCCGGCGATGGCGATGCCGTCCTTCAGGCGCATCAGTTCGGCCAGCATCGTGGCGCGCGGCACCACCGGCACGCCACGGCTGCGCGCGGTGGTGACCTCGACGTTGTCCGGCGGCACGGCGGTGGACACCACCACCACGTCGGCGCCGTCGACATTGTCCGGGCTGTGGCCGTGATGCACCTGGGCGCCGAGCGCCTGCAGCCGCTGGGCGGCGGCGCCCATGCCCAGGTCCGAGCCGGACACGTGATAGCCCTGGTTGAGCAGGACCTCGGCGATGCCGCTCATGCCCGAGCCGCCGATGCCGACGAAGTG
>DQBD01000024.1 GCA_003526065.1 Gammaproteobacteria bacterium
CGCGGCGGCGTCTACGCCCAGATGTGGGCCCGCCAGCAAGCCGCCGTCGACGAAGTCCAGGAAGCCGTCGCCGCCGCCGGCGGCGCCGCGGAGTAGTGGCCTTTACGTCTACTGGGCTGCGGCGTTAGCCTTTTCTCGATGGTGCCTGCATTCACCCACCTGGCGCTGCACGTGCGCGACCTGGAGGCCTGCATCGGCTTCTACCGGGACTACTGCGGCATGAACCTGGTGCACGAGCGTGAGGATGCGGGCACCCGCGTGGTCTGGCTGGCCGAGCCGGGCAAGGAGAAGGACCTCATCATCGTGCTGCTGCCGGGCGGGCCGGGCCGCGACCAGCCGGAGGGCGACTTCAGCCATTTCGGCTTCGCCCTGGAAAGCAGGGAAGCGGTTGACGCCATCGCCGCGCGGGCCGAGGCCGCCGGCTGCCTCGCCTGGGCGCCGCGCCAGGAGCCCTATCCCGTCGGCTACTACTGCGGCCTCAAGGATCCCGACGGCAACTTCGTCGAGTTCAGCTACGGCCAGCCGCTGGGGCCGGGAGCAGACGAGGCGGCGGCTGAGAAAGCCGGATAAAGAGGCTTGCCAGCCCGCGCCGCTTCGGCCCATAAGCGGGGCATGACGCAAGCGGGGGCTCAGGAAACGGCGGAGCTGGCTGAAAAGGTGCGCGCGGGCGACCGCCGCGCCCTGGCCCGCGCCATCACCCTCATCGAATCGACCAAGAGCGGACATGCCGGCGCGGCCGAGGCCCTGCTGGAAGCCCTGCTGCCGTACTCCGGCAATTCCGTGCGCATCGGCATCAGCGGCGTGCCCGGGGTCGGCAAGTCCACCTTCATCGAAGCGCTGGGCATGCATCTGGTCGGCCGCGGCCATCGCCTGGCCGTGCTGGCCATCGACCCGTCCAGCCAGCGCACCGGTGGCTCCATCCTCGGCGACAAGACGCGCATGGAGCTGCTGTCGCGCGAACCGGCCGCGTTCATTCGTCCCTCCCCGTCCGGCGGCAGCCTCGGCGGCGTGGCCAGTCGCACGCGCGAGAGCCTGCTGCTGTGCGAGGCGGCCGGTTACGACGTGATCTTCGTCGAGACGGTCGGCGTCGGGCAGTCGGAAACCGCCGTGGCCGGCATGGTGGACAGCTTCCTGCTGCTGCAGCTGCCGAACGCCGGCGACGAACTGCAGGCACTCAAGAAAGGCGTGGTCGAGCTGGCCGACCTCATCGTCATCAACAAGGCGGATGGCAATCCGCAGGCGGCCGCGCTGGCCAAGAGCCAGTTCGAGGTGGCGCTGCACCTGCTCACGCCGGCCTCGCCGAACTGGTCGGTGCCGGTGCTCACGTGCAGCGCGCTGCGCGGCGACGGCATCGATGCCATCTGGCAGACGGTGCAGCGCCATCACCGCGCGCTCGGCGACAGCGGTGAACTGGCCGACAAGCGCGCCCGGCAGGCCGTGGCCTGGTTGTGGACGCTGATCGGCGAGGCGCTGCAGCAGGATTTTCGCGCCAACCCGGCCGTTGCCGCGGCGCTCGACGGCGTGCTGGGCGAGGTGATCGCCGGCCGCCTGACGCCGACGGCCGCCAGCCGCCGGCTGCTGGAACTGCATCACCGCGCACCGCGCACCCATTGACGCCGGTCAACAGGCCGCCCGCGCCCGGCAGGCATAGTGCGCCGCCAATACCCCACACGCGCGAGGTGCACCCTGTGAGCGACACCATGTACGACTGGATCGGCGGCGAAACGACGGTCCGCAACCTGGTCAACCGCTTCTACGACCTGATGGACGGCGACCCCGAGGTGGCAACCATCCGCCAGATGCACAAGGACGACCTGTCCCCGGTGCGCCAGTCCCTGTTCGAGTACCTGTCCGGCTGGCTGGGCGGCCCGCCGCTGTTCATCCAGAAGCGCGGCAGCCCGTGCATCGCCAAGGCCCACCGGCCGTTTCACATCGACGCCGCCGCCACCGAACAGTGGATGAAGTGCATGAACCAGGCGATGGTCGATGTCGGCATCGACGAGAAGTTCCGGCAGATGCTGGAACCGGCCTTCCGCCGGGTGGCGCAGGCGCTGGAAAACGCCTGAGCCATCACTCAGCCGGTCGGCCGGCAGCCCTGGGCCCACCAGCGGCGGTGCAACTCAAGCAGCACCGCCGGCTGACGCAGCAGGCGCCTGCGTTCGGCGCCGCTGAGCGCCGCCGGTCCCGCTGCCAGCACCTTGTCCGCCAGCGCCTGCCGCTCGGCGCGAATCCGTTCGCTGACCCGCTGCCCGCGCGACAGACCCTGTAGCGCCGCGTGCAGGGCATTGACCGCCGGGTCCTCGATGGCGGCCTGAATGCCGCGCAGCGTTGGCGCCGGCGCCTGTCCTGCGGTGGCCAGGTGCCGCTCGAAACTCACCAGCACCGGGTCGGGGGCGGTTTCCGGCGGGGTCAGGAACAGTCCACCGCGGCGCGCCGCCCGGCCGACACGGCTGCGGGAGCTCAGCACCGACACCGGAATCGCCAGCAGCAAGGCCGCCACCACCGGCAACAGCCACCAGAAAAAGTCCGGATTGAGCCAGAACACGCCGAGCCCCCACAGGCCGGCAAACACGGTGGCAAAGCCGTGGTAGCGCAGCGCCTCGCGCCAGCCGGTGCTGGCATCGCCGCGTGATTGAGCGCCCCAGCCCACCTGCTGGCCAAGCAGCGTGAACAGCACGAACTTGGCATGGAACACCGCCTGCACCGGCGCCAGAAGCGCCGACAGCACGGTCTCGGTGAGGGCACTGGCGAGCAGGCGCAGTGCCCCGCCGAACTGGCCGGCACGACGCTGCACGACGATCAGCGTCACGGCCAGCAGCTTCGGTGCGAACAGGATCACCGACGTGGCGACGATCAGCAGCAGCGCCCACTGCGGCTGCCACACCGGCCACTGCGGGAACAGCGCCGGGCCGGACGGGAAGTAGTCCGGCGGGGTCAGCGCCTGCCATACCGCCTGCCCGCTCGACAGCAGCAGGAACACCAGCCACAGCAGTGCCGACACGTAGGACATGATGCCGTTGATGAACAGCGCCCGGTGCGCCGGGAACAGCCCCTCGGCGAACAGCAGGCGCAGGTGCTGCAGGTTGCCCTGGCACCAGCGGCGGTCGCGCTGCATGGCGGCCAGCAGCGTCGGCGGCAGTTCCTCGTAACTGCCGGGCAGGTCGTGTGCCAGCCACACGGTCCAGCCGCCGCTGCGCAGCAGCGCCGACTCGACGAAATCGTGGCTGAGAATGTCACCGCCCAGCGGCGGGCGACCGGGCAGGCGCGGCAGCCCGCAGTGCCGACGAAACGCCTCGACCCGGATGATGGCGTTGTGGCCCCAGAACGGGCCGTCGCCGAGCTGCCAGAAATGCAGTCCGGCGGCGAAGATCGGCCCGTAGGCGTGACCGGTGAACTGCAGCATGCGCGCGAACAGCGTGTGCTGGCCCATCGGCTGCGGCAGGGTCTGGATCAGCCCTACCCGCGGGCTGTCCTCCATCATGTTCACCAGGCGCACCAGGGCCTGGCCGTTCATCACGCTGTCGGCGTCGAACACCACCATGTAGCGGTAATGGGCGCCCCAGCGGCGCACGAAGTCGGCCACGTTGCCGCTCTTGCGTTTCAGGTTGACGTGCCGGCGCCGGTAGAACAGCCGCCCGTGCGCGCCCAGGTCGCGGCACAGCGTGGCCCAGGCGACCTCCTCGTCCACCCAGCGGTCCGGGTCCTGGGTGTCGCTGAGCAGGAAAAAATCGAAACGGTCGAGCTGGCCGGTGGCCGCCAGTGACTCGAAGGTGGCGCGCAGGCCGGCGCCGACCCGGTCCATGTCCTCGGCGAACACCGGCACCAGGACGGCGGTGCGCGCCTGCGCATCGATGGCGCGCGGCGGGCCGGCGGCGCGCACCAGGCTGTAACGGTCGCGGCCCAGCAGCAGGCTGACGAAACCGATGGCCGAGGTCCAAAGGCCGATCGAGATCCAGCCAAACAGCACGCCGAACACGATGATGATGGCCAGCTCGAGCCCGGTGCGCCCGCCATACGGCAGCACTTCGCGCATGAACTGGCTGGCAATGGTGGCCGGGATCAGCACCAGCCCCAGCAACAGCAGCCGCCGCCACAGGGCGGCGCGGGCGTGCGATCGGTTGAAGTCGGTGCGCTTCATGTGCGCTCCACCCGCCCGCTGAGAATCTGCAGGCCGCGCAGGAGCCGGGCCGCCGGCCGGTAGACAAACAGGCCCAGCAGCTGGCGGCCGAGGCTGCGGTGCAGCACGCGCGGCGTCATGTGCTGACGTTGCAGTGGCTTCAGGCTGGGCATCAACGCTGCGTGCGGCTGCGTTACCGGCAGCCGGTAAGTGTGCTCCAGGCACCAGCGGATCCAGGCCGCGTCCGGCGGCTCGTCACCCGCCGTGCCGGCCAGTGTCGCCTGCAGGGCGGCAACGTCGGCCCGCGCGTCCGCCAGCGCGTGGTCGACGTCGCCGCCCAACGCGTCCAGGTACCGTCGGGGCAGCGACTGTGGGTGCATGGTCTCAGGGTCCCGCAACACGGTAGATCCAGGTTTCGCTGCGCCGGCTGCCGTCGCTCACCAGGGTTGCCTGTAGCGTCAACGGCCGGTCGTCGCGGCGCCGCACGGTCAGCGCCAGACGCCAGCCATCGCCGAACGGCTGCAGCGC
>DQBD01000209.1:0-979 GCA_003526065.1 Gammaproteobacteria bacterium
CGGCGTCGGCACCGGCGGCACCATCACCGGCGTGTCGGAAGTCATCAAATCGCGCCGGCCGTCGTTCAAGGCCATTGCCGTGGAGCCGTCCGCGTCGCCCGTGCTGTCCGGCGGCAAGCCCGCGCCGCACAAGATCCAGGGCATCGGCGCCGGCTTCGTGCCCGCCATCCTGAACACCGGCGTGATCGACGAGATCGTGCAGGTTTCCAACGAGGACGCGATGGCCTACGCGCGTCGCGCCGCGGTCGAGGAAGGGCTGTTCGTCGGCATCAGCTCTGGCGCCGCGCTGTGGGCGGCCGAGCAGATCGCCAAGCGCCCGGAGGCCGCGGGCAAGACCATCGTGGCCATCATCCCGTCGGCCGGCGAGCGCTACCTGTCCACGGCACTGTTTGCCGATATCGACGTCTGACGTCGGACACCCACCGACCTGACCGGGGGGCGCCAACCCTCCCGGCGGCCACCCCCGGTTTTCCGGCTGACGCCATGCTTGGCGGATAATCGGCGGTTGTCGGCCGGCCATCCGCCGGCCACTTCCGGTTCAGCCGCTTTCGTCAAGGAGTCCCCATGCGCACCTCGCGCTTTCTGCTGGCCACGCTGCGCGAAGACCCGGCCGACGCGGAGGTCATCAGCCAGCGCCTGATGCTGCGCGCCGGCCTGATCAGCCGGCTGGCCACAGGCATCTACAGCTGGTTACCGCTCGGACTGCGCGTGTTACGCAAGGCCGAGCGGGTGGTGCGTGAAGAGATGGACCGCGCCGGCGCCCAGGAACTGCTGATGCCGGCAGTGCAACCGGCCGAGCTGTGGCAGGAATCGGCCCGCTGGGAGAAATACGGCCCGGAACTGCTGCGCTTCAAGGACCGCCATCACCGCGAGTTCTGCTTCGGCCCCACGCACGAGGAGGTGATCACCGACATCGTGCGCCAGAAGGTCACCAGCTACCGCCAGCTGCCGGCCTGTTTCTACCAGATCCAGACCAAGT
>DQBD01000209.1:1165-7403 GCA_003526065.1 Gammaproteobacteria bacterium
AGATCCAGACCAAGTTCCGCGACGAGATCCGCCCCCGCTTCGGTGTGATGCGGGCGCGCGAGTTCCTGATGAAGGACGCCTACTCCTTCCACCGCGATGACGACAGCCTGGATGAAACCTACACGGCAATGTACGCCGCCTATGAAGCCATCTTCGGCCGCCTGGGGCTGACGTTTCGTGCCGTGGCCGCCGACACCGGCAGCATCGGCGGCGCCAGCTCGCACGAGTTCCACGTGCTGGCCGAATCCGGGGAAGACGCGATCGCGTATTCCGAGGGCGGCTACGCGGCCAACGTGGAACTGACCCAGGCGCCGCCGCCGCCAGAGCGCCCGCCGGCGACGGCTTCGCGCGAATCCGTGCATACCCCCGGCCAGCACACCATCGCCGAAGTCAGCGCCTTTCTGGGGGTGCCGGCGGAGCGCATCGTCAAGACACTCGTACTGCGTGGCGCCGACGGCGGCCTGGTGGCGCTGCTGCTGCGCGGCGACCACGAACTCAACGCCGTCAAGGCGCTGCGCCTGCCACAGCTGGCGCAACCGCTGCAGTTCGCCACCCCGGCCGAAGTCCAGGCGGCACTTGGCTGCGACTTCGGCTCGGTGGGGCCGGTCGACTTCCCGGGGCCGGTGATCGCCGACCGCGACGCCGCCGCACTGGCGGATTTCGTGTGTGGCGCCAACGCCCACGGTTATCACCTGACAGGCGTCAACTTCGCCCGCGACCTGCCCGAGCCGGCAGTCGCCGACATCCGCAACGTCGTGGCCGGCGAACCGGCACCGGATGGCAGCGGGCCGCTGGCCATCGCGCGTGGCATTGAGGTCGGGCACGTGTTCAAGCTGGGCACCGTCTACAGCGAAAAACTCGCCTGCACCGTGCTGGACGAACACGGCCGCGAGGCGGTGATGACCATGGGCTGCTACGGCATCGGCGTTTCACGGGTGGTGGCGGCCGCCATCGAGCAGAACCACGACGCGCGCGGCATCGTATGGCCACAGGCGCTGGCACCGTTCGAAGTGGCGCTGGTGCCGATCAACCTGCACAAGTCGCCGGCGGTCGCCGAGGCCACCGACAAGCTCTACGCGGAACTGACCGCCGCGGGCGTGGACGTGCTGCTCGACGACCGTCCCGAGCGGCCGGGCGTCATGTTCGCCGACATGGACCTGATCGGCATTCCGCACCGGCTGGTGATTGGCGACCGTGGCCTCAAGGAAGGCCAGGTCGAATACAAGGCCCGCCGCGCCGACACCGCCGAGAACATCCCGCTGTCCGAAGCCACCGGCTTTATCCGCCAAGCCCTCGCCGGCGGCTGAAGCCGCCCCCGTCCACCGACGCTGCCCCGCCGCGCACGCCGCCACACCGGGCGATGCGCGGCGCAGGCGCACGCGTGTGCCTGCGGTGACTGACGGGCATCAACAAAAATGAAAAATAAAATGCGAATCGTTCTTATTTTGATAACATTCGCCAAGCCCGGCGCTTCGGCCGTGGCACCCGACGAACACAGGGAGGACCCATGATCCGCCGTCACACCACCCGCGGCGCGGTGGCCGCCGCCGCGCTGACCGCTGCGCTTGTGCCAAACGCGCAGGCCGAGACCTCGATCGACAGCATCGAACAGACCCTGGCGCAACTGCAGGCCCAGCTGGTCGCCGCGCAGCAGGAAATCGCCGCGCTGAAGAACGAAAACGCGCAAATCAAGGAACAGGTCGCCGCTACCGGCGAAGCGGTCGAACGGGCCGAGCACGAGGCCGCCGCCCGTGGCCCGTCCTGGACCGAGAAGACCAGCCTCGGCGGCTACGGCGAGATGCACTGGAACAACCTGCAGAGCAAGGACGAGATCGACTTCCATCGTTTCGTGCTGTTCCTGGGCTACGAATTCGATGAAAAGACCCGCCTGTTCACGGAAGTCGAACTTGAACACTCGCTCGCCGGCGAGGGCAAGGAAGGCGAGGTCGAACTCGAACAGGCGTACATCGAGCGTGACCTGACCGACACCCAGCACGCCCAGGCCGGCTTGTTCCTGCTGCCGGTCGGCATCCTGAACGAGCATCACGAGCCCGACACCTTCTACGGCGTGGAGCGCAACCCGATCGAAAGCGCCATCATTCCGACCACCTGGTGGGAAGGCGGTGTCGGCCTGCGCGGCGCCCTGACCCCCGGCTGGAACTACAACCTGGCCGTGCACTCGGGCCTGAAGGTGCCGGTCAGCGGCAGCAGCGCGTTCCTGCCGCGCAGCGGGCGCCAGAAGTTGTCCGAGGCGGTGGCCGAGGATCCGGCCGCGACCGCACGCATCCGCTACCAGGGCATCCCCGGCCTGGAGCTGGCGCTGTCCGGCCAGTATCAGGACGACGTCACGCAAAGCACAGGCGATCGCGCCCGGGCCTTCCTGTGGGAAGCCCATGCCGTGCTGCAGCGCGGACCGTTCGGCCTGCGCGCCCTGTATGCGGCGTGGGACATCGGCGGCGATCAGGCCGAATCCTTCGGTCGTGACGAGCAGAACGGCTGGTACGTGGAGCCGTCCTGGCGCCTGAACGACCAGTGGGGCGTGTTCGCCCGCTACAACCGCTGGGACAACGCCGCCGGCGACAGCACCGACAGCAAGTTCCGGCAGATCGACGTCGGCTTCAACTACTGGCTGACCGATCAAGTGGTGCTGAAGCTCGACTACATGGACAAGAACGGCCCGACCTCGGCCGATGACGACCGCGGCGTGAACGCCGGCGTCGGCTTCTCGTTCTGACAGCCAAGACCACCGGGGCGCACGCCCCGGTGGTCGGCCCGCCGGCGCTCAGCCGGCGGGCATCACCTCGCCGCGCCACAGGTCATCCTGTGTCTCGCGGGCACGGATCAGGTGCGCCTGGGCACCGTCCACCAGCACTTCGGCCGGTCGCGGCCGGCTGTTGTAGTTGCTGCTCATCACAAAGCCGTAGGCCCCGGCGTCGCGCAGCGCCAGCAGGTCGCCCTCGGCCAGCGCCAGGGAACGCTCCCGGGCCAGAAAATCCCCGCTCTCGCACACCGGCCCCACCAGTTCCCACGACATCGGTTCCCGGCTTCCGCTGTCACGAAGCGGCAGCACCGCATGGTGGGCGTCGTACAGGGCCGGGCGCAGCAGGTCGTTCATGGCTGCATCGACGATGGCGAAGTTGCGCTCCGCGCCGGGCTTCAGGTACTCCACCCGTGTCAGCAGCACGCCGGCCGGCCCGACGATGGAGCGTCCCGGCTCAATCGAAATACTCACCCCGCTGCCGGCAAACGGCGCGCTGATGGCTGCCACGTAGTCGGCGTGTGACGGCACCGCCTCGTTCTCGTACGCAATGCCCAGACCGCCGCCGAGATCGACGTGCTCGATGCCGATGCCCTCGTCCAGCAGCGCCTGTCGCAACGCGGCCACGCGCCCGGCCGCCTCGGCCAGCGGCGCCAGATCGGTCAACTGCGAGCCGATGTGGCAGGCAATGCCACGCACCTGCACACCCGGTAGAGCCGCAGCATGCCGGTACAACGCCGGCGCCTCGGCGGCCGGGATGCCGAACTTGTTCTCCCGCAGCCCGGTGGAAATGTACGGATGGGTACGGGCGTCGACGTCCGGGTTGACGCGCAGCGCCAGCGGCGCCTTCAGGCCCATCTCCATCGCCACCCGGTTCAGCCGCTCCAGTTCGGCGGCCGACTCCACGTTGAAGCAGCCGATGCCGGCGGCCAACGCCGCGCGCAGCTCGTCGGCACACTTGCCGACACCAGAGAACACCACCCGCCCGGCGTCGCCGCCGGCGCGCAGTACGCGCGCCAACTCGCCGCCGGACACCACATCGAAGCCCGCCCCCAGGCGCGCCAGCAGATTCAGGACGGCAAGGTTGGAATTGGCCTTGACGGCATAACAGATGCGGTGCGGACGCTGCCCGAAGGCCGCGTCATAGGCGTTGTAGGCGGCCTCGATGACGGCGCGCGAGTAGACGTAGCACGGTGTGCCGAACTCCGCCGCCACCGCCGCCAGGTCCGCCTGCTCCATCTGCAACGCACCACGCACATAGCGCAGCGCCGTCATGGCGCCTCGGGCGCAGGCGTCTGCGCCTGCTCCGGCGTGGCCGGCGCCTGCGGCGGCGGCAGATACAACGGACCGGTCTGGCCGCAGCCGGACAACAGCAGCAAAAGACCCACGGCAGCCAACGGCCGGCCGGGGTGACGCAACAGGCAGTGCACGAGAAGCTCCTTGAGGCAGGCGATTACCACTGGCCGCCGAAAAACGACTTCGGCCAACCGCGGCTTTGCTGCTAAACTATGCGCCCTTCCGATCACATGGCTATGTAGCTCAGTCGGTTAGAGCACGGCACTCATAATGCCGGGGTCGGTGGTTCGAGTCCACCCATAGCCACCATGCCAGCGACGTCGTTACCAAGGCCGCCAACGCCCCACCGGCGCAGGCTCCGCGGTAGTCTTGCGTGCCACAATCAACCGCCGAGGCGTGCGAACCGCAAAGCCGCCCACGCAACGAGGGCAACTTGGCGCAGGATTGGGATGAATCAGCCTTGCTGGCGCGTCTGCGTGCCGGTGACCAGGCGGCTTTCCAGCATCTGGTGCAATCCCTGAACGACCGCCTGTCGCGGGTCGCGCGCGGACTGGTCGGCCCCGGCGCAGCCGACGACGTGGTCCAGGACACCTGGGAGGCGGTACTGAAGGCGTTGCCGCGCTTCGAGGCGCGCGCCAGCCTGTCGACGTGGGTGTTGCGCATCCTGACGAACACGGCCATTTCGCGCCTGCGCCGTGCGGGACGTGAAGTGGCAAGCGGTGATTTCTCCAACGAGGACGATATGTCCGCGCTGGCGGGACGCTTCGCCGACAACGGTCACTGGCATCAACCACCGCACCCCTGGCATGCCGACACGCCCGACGCGCTGCTGGGCAACGACGAACTGCAGGCCGCCCTCACCCGCGCCATCGACCAACTGCCGCACAACCAGCGCGCCGTGCTGACGCTGCGCGAGCTGGCCGGCCAGCCGCTGGATGAAATCTGTAACGCGCTGGACATCAGCGCGTCCAATGCACGAGTGCTGCTGCACCGCGCCCGACTGCGGGTGTGGGCAGCCATCGACGCGTACCAACGAGGCGAGGATGTTTAGCTGCAAGGATGTCACGGCGGGTGCCAGCGACTACCTGGAAGGCGCGCTGCCCTGGCCCGCCGCACTGCGCCTGCGCGCGCATCTGCTGATGTGCCGCGGCTGCCGGCAGCTGGTACGGCAGATGCGCCTGATATCCGGCGCACTGGGCCAGCTCGGATTCGCCGCCGCGCCGCCGGCGACGTCATCACGCGTCTGGCCCGAGTTCGCCGTCGGCGCGCTTGCCGGCGGTGCCGCCCTGCTCGCGCTGTGGGTGCTGCCGGGCCTCACCGGCATCGAGCAGCAGCTGTACGCGCATGCCGTCGACCGTCACGCCCACGCCGGCCCGGCACTGGACGCCGACACCGTGGCCGACAAGCTGGCTGCCGTCGGTGCCCGACTGACCGGCAACCTGCAGGACGTGGTGTTCGCCGAGGACTGCACGATCGGTGAGCATCTCATCGCCCACCTGCTGGTGCGCACGCCGCGCGGCCTGGTAACCGTGATGCTGGTACCGGAAAAAACCGGGACGGACAGCTTCAGCCGGCGCGGCTACACCGGCCACCTGGAGCCGCTCGGAAAGGGCACCCTGGCCGTGCTGGGGCAGGACACGGATGGCATACGGCTGGCGGCTGCGCACGTGCGCGCCGCAGTGCAGTGGCCCGGCTGATGCCCGGCGCCAACGGGCGCTGCCCGTGGGCACGCAGCGCGGCCGAGAGGGACTACCACGACCGCGAGTGGGGCGTGCCGCAGCACGACGACCGCGTGCTGTTCGAGTTTCTCATCCTGGAAGGTGCCCAGGCCGGCTTGTCCTGGTCCACCATCCTCAACAAGCGGCCTGCCTACCGGGCAGCCTACCGGGGCTTCGACCCGGCGCGCGTGGCAACCTTCGACGAGACGGACCAGGCGCGACTGCTGGCGGATGCCGGCATCGTGCGGAACCGGCTCAAGATCAGTGCTTCGATTGGGAACGCGCGCGCGTTCCTGGCCATACAGCGCGAATTCGGCAGTTTCGACCGTTACCTGTGGCAGTGGGTCGACCATCGCCCCATCCACAACCTGTGGCATGACATGAGTCAGGTGCCGGCGCGCACCGCACTGTCGGACGCGCTTTCCAGGGACTTGCGGCGCCGCGGCTTCCGCTTCGTCGGCAGCAC
>DQBD01000026.1:0-3891 GCA_003526065.1 Gammaproteobacteria bacterium
CTGCACTGGGCGAGGATGCGGGCGCGCAGGCAGTTGACCGGCGTATCCGGCGCCGCCGCCGCGAGCTCGGCCATATGGGCGTCGAAGGCGGTGCGCAGGGTGCTGAGATCCGGCCAGGCGCCGCGGGCGGCGGCCTTGCCTTCGTCCATGAAGGCTTCGGTGTCGAGGAAGTCGGCATCCACCAGCGC
Source organism: Gammaproteobacteria bacterium (assembly GCA_003526065.1). The sequence continues at coordinate 189 of DQBD01000026.1, forward strand.
CGAGAACAGCATCCGCAGCCACAGCGCGAAGCCAGCCGAACCGCCCGGCACGGTGCGCAGATCCGGGGCGAAGTCGCCATGGTCGAGAATTGGCGGTGCCGCCGCCGCCAACGCTTCGGCGAGCTCGGTACGACCGGCGTCCGAGCCAAGCCGCATTTCCAGGCTGCTTGAATCGGAATGCCAGTCGTACAGTCCGGCATGGTGGCTCGCGATCAGATAGGCCAGCACCCGGCCGGGCGTGCCGAAACGCTCGCAGGCGAGCAAGGCACCGGCGGTGGAGTGCGACACCCGCCCGGCGCCGCCCTCGATATGGGCGTTCTCAGCCTCGGTACCGCTGGCCGCGCGCAGATAACGCTGAAATCCCGGCCGATACTTTCCGAGGTCGTGCCACAGACCGGCCAGATACGCCCAATCCTGTCCGCCGAAGGCCTCCGCATGGTCGGCCGCGCGGCGGGCGACGTCCCGCAGATGCTCATCGAGGAGATGCTCCCGGATACCGAAGCAATCCCCATGGATATGCGCGAGACGTGCACCGCATTCTGTTGCCATCGTTCGCCTGCGTGGGCCGTGATCCTTTGATCATCGGCCTGCCGATCAGCGGCTTTACAGTCTCACGCTGCGAAATGGCCGCCACCACCCTAGACCCTGGAGTTCCGATGCAATACACGCGTCAGGAAGCGGATGCCCTCCGCTCGACGGATATGGCTGACTTCAAGGTCGGGGCCAGCAATTCCTTGAGCTTGGGCGACACCGCAGCGGGTCGATATTGCGGCTCCTGGACGACCTTGCCCATCTTGAGCATCTGCTCATGGGGAGTGTTGTACACCATGCGCTTGATCAACCAGTTGGGCACCGGAACGCTTGGTTTCATGAACATGACGCTGATCACTTTCGTCCGTTGCGGACCCGCCGGACGCAGGATCCACTCGCCGTTCATGGCGCCGAGGGCACTGGTGGTCCCCGGGGGCTGCAGATCCGGTCGTTCCTTGTACTTGTAGACGACCTGCTCCGGCTCGGCATAGAGCACGGCTTCGATTACGTTGTCGCTGGCAGGCAGCGGCCATGGCGGCTCGGCATGGACCTGAAGAATCCAGGTTCGATCATTGGGGTGGTCTTTCAGTTTCATCGATTTGATCATCTCGCTGCGCCAACGGGTCGCAGCGTCGTAATCGACGATCAGTGCCATGACGCTGGCGAGCGGCACATCGAGCGTGGTTTCGGCCTTCACCTCGATGCTTCCGTCGGCGGCATCGCGCGAATAGACCCGAACACCGTCCGCATCCTTGCCCAGATGCCACTCAGCCGCGTTCGCCGCCCACGGCAAGCTCAAAAGGAAGATCCAACCGATCAAGAAGTGTATGGTGCGCTTCATCTCTCACTATCCTTTGCAAGACGCGCGACAGTTTGACGCTTCCGTGTCGCGCACATCAATCCGACGTCATCCGAGGACACCGAGGGAACCCGATGAGTCCGCATATTCTGCTCTATGGCGCCAACGGTTATACCGCTGGACTGATTTTAGACCGGGCCCGAGAAGCCGGGGTTCCCTTGATCGTTGCTGGACGCAACGCCGCTGCGGTAAGTCATATCGCCGCGGAATACGGTTGTGCCGCACGAATTTTCGACTTGGATGATCCGCACACGGTCGCCGCGAATCTAAACGATGTCGGCGTGGTGCTCAACGCCGCCGGCCCCTTCGTCCACACCGCCGAACCACTCGCCCGTGCGTGCCTGCAAGCCGGGGTCCACTACCTCGACATCACCGGTGAAATTCCCGTTTTCGACGCCTTGATGGCGTTGGACGGACCGGCCCGGGAAGCCGGCATCCTGCTGATGCCGGGTGTCGGATTCGATGTGGTGCCGACCGACTGTCTGGCCGCCCATCTCAAACGCGCACTACCCGAGGCGAGCCATCTGGCATTGGCCTTCCGCGGCCTGAACCGGCTGTCCCGCGGTACCGCCCGAACAGCCATCGAACTGGGCCACGAGGCGGGCTGGATTCGGCGCGACGGCGCGCTGCAACGCGTGCCGCTGGCTCACAAGTGTCGCACCCTCGACCTCGGTGAAGAGTCAGTCGAGGCCATGACCATCCCCTGGGGCGATGTCGCCACCGCCTGGCACACAACCGGCATCCCCAATATCGAGACCTACCTCATCCTGCCGCCTGCGGCGATCCGGTGGATCCGACGTGGGGCGCGACTGCAGGGTCTGCTGCGCTTTGCGGCGCTCCGGCAAGTGCTTCAGGCCCTCATCCAGCGCACCCTCGTCGGGCCGGACTCCCAAGCCCGGGCACGCGAAATGACGGTCTGCTGGGGCGAGGCGTGCGACACAGCGGGCCATTGCGTCCACGCCCGGCTGACCTTGCCCAATGCCTACACGCTCACTGCCTGGACCGCGCTCGAGATCGCCCAACGCGTGCTCGCCGGCGAATGCCCGCCTGGCTACGCCACGCCCGCCGGATGCTTTGGGCCGGACTTCATCCTTGCCTTCCCAGGCGCCACGCGCGTCGCCCTGCCGTGACCGCACGCGCCTGGATCTCGCACGTGGAATGGCACTGCCGGGATGCCACGGCAGTGTCCACCTTCCTGGGTGAACTGTTCGGCTGGACCTTCATCCACCATGGGCAACGCTATCGGGAGACGAGCCCTGAACACGGCCCGAGGATCGGCCTGCTTCAGGTCTCCGACCGGCCGGCAGGCGAAACACAACAGGCGTTCATCGCCATCGAGAATCTCGATGAGGTCCTGGTGCGTGTGCCCGCGCTGGGCGGTGCGATCGCGCAGACAGCGGTGGATATCCCGGATTATGGCCGCTACGCGCGGATCCGGGCGCCCGATGGGACGGTTCTGGGCTTGTTCGAGCCGGTCGTCTCCATGTCGCCCACCTGAATTTTGTTACACTAGCCGCCTTTTACGGCCTGTGCCGGAACGTTTTTGATCGACGCCGGTGAATACACTGGTATCCGCGAACCCTACGGAGTCTTCCATGAAAAAACCTGTACGCGTCGCAGTAACCGGCGCCGCTGGCCAGATCGGTTACGCACTGAACTTCCGCATCGCCTCGGGCGCCATGCTGGGCCCCGATCAGCCCGTGATCCTGCAGCTTCTGGAAGTCCCGCAAGCTCAGGAAGCGCTGAAAGGCGTGGTCATGGAGCTGAACGACTGTGCGTTTCCGCTGCTGACCGACGTGATCGCCACCGATCGACCCGAGGAAGCCTTCAAGGACGCCGATTATGCGCTGTTGGTCGGTGCCCGCCCCCGCGGCCCGGGCATGGAGCGCAAGGATCTTCTGGAAGCCAATGCGCAGATTTTCTCGGTCCAGGGCAAGGCCATGGATCAGCACGCCAGCCGCGATATCCGTGTGCTGGTGGTCGGCAACCCGGCCAACACCAACGCCCTGATCGCCGCCAGCAACGCCAAGAGCCTGGACCGGCGCCAGTTCACCGCCATGACCCGGCTGGACCACAATCGCGCGTTGTATCAGATCGCCGCCAAGCTGGGCAAGCACGTGAACGACGTGCGCCGGGTGACAATCTGGGGCAACCATTCCTCCACCCAGTATCCGGACCTGCACCACACCACCGTCGGCGGAAAGGCCGCACTGGAGCAGGTCGACATGGGCTGGTATGCCGATGAATTCATCCCGATCGTGCAGCAGCGCGGTGCCGCCATCATCAAGGCCCGTGGCGCCTCCTCTGCCGCTT
>DQBD01000026.1:4071-6434 GCA_003526065.1 Gammaproteobacteria bacterium
ATCGACCACATGCGCACCTGGGCGCTGGGCAGCGCCGAAGGCGACTGGGTCAGCATGGGCATCCCCTCCGATGGCAGCTATGGCATTCCCGAAGGCGTGGTGTACTCCTACCCCGTGATCTGCAAGAACGGGCAATACGAGATCGTTCAGGGCCTCGAAATCAACGGTTTCAGCCGCGAGCGCATGGATGCAACCTATCAGGAGCTGAAAGAGGAACGCGACGGCGTCGCCGCCTTGTTGTGACGACATCCGACCCGCTCGGTTTCTGAAATCAACGCCGGGGACTCCTCGGCGTTTTTTGTGGTGTGCCCCTGTGCAGCAAACGGTAGCCGCACCGGCGGCCGGAGCGCATTCTCATAGCGACCGGGCATCTTGACGCGGATCATGCCAGGGGACGGCTCTGGATGTGAACATCATCTGCAGACGGCGAACGGGTCGCCGGATCCAGCACATCGCCCACGGCTGCGATGCGATCGGCGCTCCGCCACGCCTGCGATGCCTGACCATACAGAGGAGAACACGATGGACCTTGAAAAGTTCTACCAGGCCATCCGCAATGAGCTGCGCCTGACCAATTATCTCGCGCATCAGGACGGTGATGCGGTCAATGTCGGTGAAACCTTCACAGTGCGCTTCCAGTTATGGAACGATGCATCGGCAGCCTTGGGGCCCCACCTGGCCCAGATCGTCTTCACCAACCTCCGGCTGACGGTACGCGGCACCGAATTCGCCACACCGTTGCAAAACGGCGAACCTGTTGAAGTAGCGACCTTCTCGTTTTCAGACAGCCATCTGCCCGGCGAGGAAAGTACCACCGTCGATGTCGAGTTCCAGGCCGTCAAGAATATGGGTGGATTGGAAGACCTGCTTGCCCGGGAAGAAGTTGCCGTTGTGACGCTCGAGGCCGATCTCGATCTTGCGCAGTATTTCCGGGTTCGGATGGTGCGCGCCGTTCACGAAGAAATCTCGCCCTGATCCCTCCGCGCTCGCTCAGTCGCCGGGCGCCGGGATCGGCGCTATGATCCCGGCGCCCGGTGCAACGATCCGGCGGCTTCACCCGATGGATCGACCTGCCCATCGCGGTAATACACATGCCGCCCCGGAAAAGCCGGAACACGCTCGCCGGGCGTGAGAATGCCGGCAAGGTTCAAGGGATCGGCGGCAGACAGTATCCGCGGCTCGCCCCGCCCGGGTTGCCGCGCCAGCGTGCGCAGCAGCCCAACCGCCTCGGGCCGTGCGAACTGCTCGCCGGAAAAGCCCGCGACGAAGCGTCCGCCCAGCACCTCGCCCTGCGCTTCCAGGCGCCAGAACACGTACAGCAGTTCACGCCAGGGCGGCAACGGCGCCTCCCGCGCGATCAGCGCCTTGAACACCACCCCGTAGCGGCGCAGCAGGGTTCGGGCGATGGCCTCCAGGGTCTCGAGCGTATGCGTCGGGAAACGCACCGGGGTGCCCGCGGTTGCCGCGAGCGGCCGCAACCGTGACCAGCGCCCGGCCTGCGCCAATGCGCTCGCGCGCGTGGCACGCCGTCCACCACCAAACCCGCGCCGGCGTGTGCCCCCATGCGACGATCGACGGAACGCGGCAAAGCCGTCCGCCGTGATCAAGCCCCACCCCACGAGTTCGGTCAGCGCCAGATCGACATGGCTCGGGAGCATGCCGCATTCGGCGACCAGTTCTTCGTGAAAAAGCGCGCCGCCGGTATCCAGTGCGGCCAGGATCGTCTGTGCAGTGCCGGACAGCGGTATCGCAGCCGGATCGGGCATCGGTGCAACGGCGCGCCACGTGCGCCATTGTCCGCGCGGAATCAGGGTCAGCGGAATCTGGCCCAGGCTGCCCCCGCGAAAGCGCGGCCGGTCAGCCGTATCGGAACCCACCGGTGGCGACAGACGCAACCAGAGGTAGCGGCCCTGCGCCAGCACAGCATCGAGATCCGTCGGGGCAAACCCCTTGACGCGGGCCGGCAGGAGCTCGCGTTCCCAGACCGGTGCGGGCGCCGACCAGCCGGCCAGATGGTCCAGTGCCGCACACAAGGCATCCGGGCCCTGAGGCGGTGCATCCAGGCCCTGCCATTGAAACAGAAACCGCTGGAAATCGGCCGCGCCGACGGCCTCCTGCTGCGCGCGCTGCCGCTGCAGGCTGGCGCGTTGCAAGCGCGCCAGGACACGCCGTTCGCACCACTGTGACGACTCCAGCGTGGTAAAGCGCCCGGCCATGACTTCACCCCGTGCGGCCAAGGCTTCGAGCGCCGATTCCACCGCCGCCGACGCGATCGCCAAAGACTCGGCGAGTTCGGCAGCGCTCAGGGGACCGCAGCTTGCCAGGCGGTCGAGCAGGATGCGTTGCAGGGCAGCCGCGGCGCG
>DQBD01000026.1:6572-6800 GCA_003526065.1 Gammaproteobacteria bacterium
CAGGGCGGCCGCGGCGCGCTTGGTTGATCCCTCGGACGCCTGGCTGGCGGACCGCACTTCGGCCAGCCGTTCCCGCGCCACCCACAGCGCGACGCCGGGCCCCGGGTTGACGGCTTGCGCCCGCCCGGCCTGGCACAGGGCGTCGAACCACGTTCCAGCCTCAAGATGAGCAGCAGCGCCCTCTTGGGCGGTGAGAAAACCGCAGACCTCGAGCGCATCAAGCAGTTC
>DQBD01000026.1:7059-7533 GCA_003526065.1 Gammaproteobacteria bacterium
TCGGCGTCCCGCGGCGCAGGCCGGATCTGATCCCGAACGGCCGCAACCACGGCCGCGTCGAACACGTTCGGCACGGCAGCCTCGGCCCAGGCTGCACTGCGGGTGGAAATGGCGCGCGTGCGCCGTTCCTCGGCCTCGCCATCATCCAAAAACGCATAGGGCTTGGCGTTGATCACCGCCTCAGCCAAGGGAGACGGCCCGGGGAGATCGCGCCCGCTCACCTGGACGGCGCCGGATTCGAGGCCTTTCAGCAAGCGCTCCAGTCCGTCTGCATCCATGACTTCATCCAGGCAATCCCGCAAGGCCTGCCGAACCAGTGGATGATCGGGAATCTCGCGCTCCCCCTGGATGTTCTCCAGACAGGCCAGCTGATCGGGAAAGATCAGCGCAATGAGATCCTCGGCGTCCTGTCGCTGAAATTGGGGTGGCCGCCGCCGGCTGCCTTGGCGGCGTGCGATAGCCAGCGCGGTGGTA
>DQBD01000026.1:7728-7908 GCA_003526065.1 Gammaproteobacteria bacterium
CCACCCAGCGCCAGCGCGCCGGAAAGAACGGTGCATCCAGCAGCGCCTGGACGAGTACGCCGCGCGCTGTACGTGAATGCAGATACCGTGGCACATCGAGCAACGCGAACTGGTGCGTCGGTCCCAGCGACAGCAGCAAACTGTCTTCCAGCGCCGCGGCCTGCAGCTCGAAATTGAACT
>DQBD01000026.1:8101-8561 GCA_003526065.1 Gammaproteobacteria bacterium
GCCTGCAGCTCGAAATTGAACTGGCGACAGAAGCGTTTGCGCAACGCGAGTCCGAAGGCGCGGTTGACGCGGGCGCCCAAGGGACTGTGGATGACGAGATGCGGATCGCCCACCTCGTCGACAAAGCGTTCCAGAATCAGGTGATCATGGGTCGGCAGCGCGCCCAGGGCCGCATGCGCCGCGCCGAGGTATTGCGCCAGTTGATCGGCTGCCGGCAGGGACAGTGCATAGTCGCGCGCCAAGAGGGTCCGCGCTGCTTCGACCCCGCCCGCGGCCAGCGCCGTCTGGGTCGCCGCGTTCAAATCCGAAACGGCCTCGGACAAGGCATCGCTCCGACCCGGCGCCTCGCCCAGCCAGAATGGAATGCCCGGTGGCACCGCTCCGGCATCGCTGACCTGCACCCGGTCGGTCTCCACACGCAGGATGCGGTAGGCGCGATTGCCGAGCTGGAAGATGTCGC
>DQBD01000026.1:8807-9293 GCA_003526065.1 Gammaproteobacteria bacterium
ACCCCCTCGGGCTGGAGCATGACGTCATAGTCGAACAGATCGGGGATAGCGCCGCCGTTCAGCAGGGCGCTCAGGCGCGCGCCGCGGCGCGGCCGCAACATCCCGCTGACGTGATCGCGAAACAGGTGCGCGCCGCGTCGGCCGCGCCGGGTGTCCACCCCGTTGGCGAGAAACTCGGCGAGCTGATCGAACGTCGCTCGATCGAGCGCCCGGTACGGCCAGGCGGCCGCGAGCTGCGTCCACAGCGCCGCCTCGGTGATCTCACCACGCGCAGCCACCTCCGCCACCATCTGCTGTGCCAGCACGTCCAGCGCCCCGGGCGGAATCGACAGCCGGTCGAGCGCGCCGTCGCGCACCGCACGCAGCAGCGCCGTGCATTCGAGCAGGTCATCCCGGCTCAGCGGAAACAGCCGGCCCTTTGGGGTGCGCCCCACCCCGTGGCCGGAACGGCCGACGCGCTGCAGCAGCGCGTTGATGCTGCGCGGC
>DQBD01000285.1:0-209 GCA_003526065.1 Gammaproteobacteria bacterium
CCGCCGAAACCGCCGCGACCGGCGCCGGGGGTGGCGCGGGCGCTCACCGGCCGGTCGACGGTACCGCGCAGGCGTACCTCGGTCAGGTGCTCGGCCGGGATTTCCTCGATGAAGCGCGAGGCCATGGCCGGCCGCGTCTCGCCGTGGATGCGCCGGCTCTCGGCATAGCTCACGAACAGCCGCTCACGGGCGCGCGTGAGGCCGACGTA
>DQBD01000285.1:501-623 GCA_003526065.1 Gammaproteobacteria bacterium
CACAGGCGACGCTCCTCCTCCAGCCGGGCCGGATCGTCGATGGAGCGCTGGCTCGGGAACAGGCCCTCCTCGACACCGACCAGGAACACCTGGCGGAATTCGAGCCCCTTGGCGGAGTGCAG
>DQBD01000285.1:753-7444 GCA_003526065.1 Gammaproteobacteria bacterium
GCTCTTCCGATCTGGTCCTCGGTGGAGCGCTGGTGCGGGAACAGGCCCTCCTCGACGCCGGCCAGGAACACCAGCGGGAACTCCAGCCCCTTGGCGGAGTGCAGCGTCATCAGCTGCACACAGTCGGCGCCGGCATCGCCCTGGGCGTCGCCGGCCTCGAGCGCGGCATGGCTCAGGAACGCCGTCAGCGCGTCGAGATCCTCGTCCTCGTTGACGAACAGGCTGGCGGCGTTGACCAGCTCGTCCAGGTTCTCCACCCGACCCTCGCCGCGGCCGTCCGGATCCTTGGCGTAGTGGTCCTTCAGGCCGCTGCCGTGCACGGCCACGGTGGCCTGATCCATCAGCGGCTGGCCCTGACAGGCGGCGCGCAACTCGCCGATCAGCCGGGCAAACCCACCCAGCGCCGAGGCCGCCCGTGCCGCCAGGCCACCGCCTTCCAGCAGGCGCGTCATCACCTGCCACAGCGGCAGGCCGCTGGCCCGCGCCTCGCTGCGCAGGGTGTCGAGTGTCTTGTCGCCGATGCCGCGCGGCGGCTGGTTGACCACCCGCTCGAAGGCGGTGTCGTCGGCCGGGTTGGCGATCAGGCGCAGGTAGGCCAGTGCGTCGCGGATCTCGGCACGGTCGAAAAAGCGCTGGCCGCCGTACACCCGGTACTTGATGCGGCGCGCCATCAGTTGTTCCTCGAAGGCGCGCGACTGGGCGTTCGAGCGGTACAGGATGGCCACCTCGGAACGCGGGTTGCCGGCCGCCGCCCAGGCCTCGATCTGTTCGACCACGAAACGCGCCTCGTCCTGCTCGTTGTAGGCGGCGTAGAGCCGGATCGGCTCGCCCTGGCCGGCATCGGACCACAGGTTCTTGCCCAGGCGCTCGCGGTTGTTGGCAATCAGCGCGTTGGCGGCGGCCAGAATGGTGCCGGTGGAGCGGTAGTTCTGCTCCAGGCGGATCACCTTGACCGCCGGGAAGTGACGCTCGAACTCGCGCATGTTCTCCACCTTGGCGCCGCGCCAGCCGTAGATGGACTGGTCGTCGTCGCCGACGGCGAACAGGCTGCTGTCGGGGCCGGCCAGGTTGCGCAGCCAGGCGTACTGCAGGGTGTTGGTGTCCTGGAACTCGTCCACCAGGATGTGCCGGAAACGACGCCGGTAGTGATCGCGCAGGGCCGGCTGCTGCACCCACAGCTCGTTGCTGCGCAGCAGCAGTTCGCCGAAGTCGACCATGCCGCCGCGCTCGCAGGCGGCCTCGTAGCGGCGGTACAGCTCGGCCAGCAGGGCCCGGTCGGCGAAGCCCTGGGTGTCGACGTGACGGGCGCGCTGACCCTCGTCCTTGCGGGCGTTGATGAAGGACGCCACCGCAGCCGGCTTCAGGCTGTCGTCACCCAGCTCGCGCATCAGCCGCTTGATCAACCGCTGCTGGTCGTCCGAATCCAGAATCTGGAACGTCTCCGGCAGACCCGCCTCGCGCCAGTGCGCGCGCAGCAGACGATGCGCGATGCCGTGAAAGGTGCCGACCCACAAGGCCCGCGGCGACACGGCCACCAGCTCGCCGATACGCTCGCGCATTTCGGCTGCCGCCTTGTTGGTGAAGGTAACCGCCAGGATCTCGGCCGGCGCCGCACGCTCGACATCGATCAGCCAGGCGATGCGGTGGGTCAGTACACGGGTCTTGCCGCTGCCGGCACCGGCCACCACCAGCGCGGTCTGGCCGGGCACGGTGACGGCCTCGCGCTGCGGCGGGTTCAGGCGTTCGATCTGGCGTTCGAGATTCATGCTCACTTCAAAACTGTTGGACGGTACGGCACGACGCGGGTTCGCGTCCCGGCACGGGCCGGGCATTCTATCCAAGGCCCCGCCGCCGGTCCGGCCGGCGGTCACGGTGAACCCGATGCCCGGCAGCGCCACAGGAGACATCCGCTGAACACCCTGCACCAGGAACACCTGCAGCATGCCGGCCCCGGCCCCGGCCTGCACGACCTCACCGACGCCGTGCAGGCGGCGGTGGCACGCAGCGGCGTGATGACCGGCCTGTGCCACCTGTTCCTGCACCACACCAGCGCCGGCCTGCTCATCACCGAGAACGCCGACCCGTCCGTCCACCGCGACCTGCTGCGCTGGCTGGACCGGCTGGCGCCGGCGGACCGCCACGCCTACGAGCACGACACCGAAGGGCCGGACGACATGCCGGCGCACCTGAAGGCCGTGCTGGGCGGCTGCACGCTGACCGTGCCGGTGACCGGCGGGCGCTGTGACCTGGGCACCTGGCAAGGCATTTATCTGGCCGAATTTCGGCGCCTCCCGCAGCGCCGACGCATCACCGTCAGCGTGTCGGGCAGCGCGGACTGACGGCGCCCAGCCGGTGCCGTGTCAGCGGCCGCGCCCGGCGCGGGGCGGAAACCGCCACCAGGCCCAGGCCACCAGCAGGCCGAACACGGTGTACACGACCGCGAACACCCCTATCGGCACCTCGTAATAGAGAAGCCGTGCCATCCAGTAGCCGACAAAACTGCTGTCATACGGCGCTTGCCCCGCCTGCCGGCGCAACCACGACTCCAGCAGCGTGAGACCGCAGTAGCGCCCCAGCCAGGCCTGCACCACCACCACGCCCACCACCAGGACGTGCAGCACCCGAAACCGGCGGTTGTTCACCCATGCCCAGCCGGCGGCGTTGCCGATCGGGACGGCGACCAGGCCGAGCACGACGAACGCCACGATCGCCACGTGGACTGCCAGCACCGCATCGGCGAGCACCGGGTACGACGGCAAGATGTCCATGCGCAGCGCCTGCTACACCGCGACAGCATGAACCGGGCACGATCGCGACACCGTGCCGGCGCCGTGCTCGCCACGCCGAAACATCACTTCACGCGCTTGAGTACCTGCCCGGCCACCGGCTCGCCGGTCGGGTAGGCACCGTTCAGCAGCCGCAACTGCGCCTCGGCATCGCCGGTCAGGCGTGACGCGCGCGCCAGGCCGGCAAAGCGGTCGCCGGCCTTTGCGGTGTACAGCCGCAGCCGCAGCGGCTCGGCCAGGGGCTTCTCGTCCTCGCGCAGCGGATGGAAGGACAGCGCAGCCTGGCGCATGGCGGCATCCACCGCCGCCGGATCGGCGCCGTCCAGGGCCGCGCTGGCCAGGATGTACGCCTGCTTGCGATGGAAGATGACGCTCACGCGGCCTGGCCGCCCCTGCAGCTTGAGCGGCGCGCTGTAGCCGGGCAAACCGGCCGGGGCAATCTCCTCGCCCGACGGATTGCGGATACCCAGGCGCTGGATCATGAACTCGCGCGGCGTGATGCGCTGGTTCAGGTCCTGACTGGTCAGCTGCGCCTGGGCGGTACCGCCGGGGGCGATGGCGAGCAGGCGATCGGGCCGGTTGTCCAGCCGCCAGCCGGCAGGAAACGCCAACGCGAAATCGAGATCGCGGTGATAGAAGCGGTTCTCGCGCCGGATGCCCTGCTCGGCGCTGTCGCCATAGACCAGGCCGTCGATGCGCCGCAGGTAGGCCATGCGGCCATCGTCCGCCGGCGTGTCCGGCGCCAGGAACGACGCCTTGGCGAGCACTTCCTTCAGGCGCGTGTCCTCGTCCGGATGGGTGGCAAACAGGCCGTGATAGGTCTGCGGTTCACGACCCTCCGCCGTGGCCCGCGCGGTGGCGTAGTCTCCCTGCGCCTTCAACGCCCGCAACACGCCCAGGATCGCCTGCGGGTCGTAGCCGGCCTGCGCCAGGTACTGCGCACCCAGACCGTCGGATTCGAGTTCATGCTCGCGTCCATAGCCGCTGAGCAGGGCCTGGCCCAGCACGCCCATGACGTTCTGCGCCACGTTGCTGCCCATGCCGGGCACGAAGATGCCGCCGAGCGTCATGCCCAGCTGTGCGGCGGTGGCGGCGGTGTACTGGCGCACCGCATGGCGGGCCGTGACGTGACCGATCTCGTGCCCCAGCACGCCGGCCAGTTCCGCCTCGCTGCCGAGGTAGGCCAGCAGGCCACGGGTGATGTAGATGTAGCCGCCCGGCAGGGCAAAGGCGTTGACCTGGTCGGAATCGACCACCGTGAAGCGGTAGATCAGGTTCGAGCGGTGACTGACCGCCGCCAGCCGGTCACCGATACCCTGCACATAGGCCTGCAGCGCCGGGTCGGCATACTCACCGTAGGCCTGCAACAGCTTCGGGTGCATGTCGCGCCCGATGGCGATCTCCTGCCGCTCGGACATCAGCGCCACCTCGCGCCGGCCGGTGACCGGATTGGTGGCGCAGGCGGCAAGCAACAGCAGGCAGGTCAAGGCAGTGAACGTTCGCATGGTACTCACTTGGACACCTCGATCTGCGCCGGGTGCCACAGCCTCATCTGCGGCCGGCCGTAGCGGGACTTCAGTTTGCCGCGGGCGACCACCTCCCGACCACGCCAGGCACCCGGATCGGCCGGCGCAAACGCCGCCCAGTCCCGTCGCGCAACACGCAGCTGCACGCGCCGGTCGAGCTTCAGCAGCACCCAGTCATCGCGTCGCTGGGCGCTGGTGACACGCCCGCGCACGCGCCGCCAGCGGCCGTCCGCCGGCACCTTGCCGGCCGGTTGCACCTGGTAGTCCGGCAACAGCCACAGGCCGCGTTTCGCCCGCCGCGCCTCGCGCTCGGCCGCCAGCAGGCAGTCCGCCAGCGCGACGTTCGGCGGCAGTATGAACACCACAGCCAGCCCCTCGCGCAGCAGGGTTTCCTCGACACTCGTGCCGTCGGCCCGAAAGGCATGGGCGAGCGCGCGACCGAAGCGGTCGTGCGGTTGCCGGTCGCGCGCCAGCTGCACCGTCCCGCCCCGGGGCAGCAGCTGTGCCACGCGCGCCTTCGCCTGCTCGGCCAGCGGCTGAGGCTCGCCGTCGTGGTAGTTCATTTCCGGCGTGTCGATGCCGAGCAGGCGCACCCGGCGACCGTCGGCCAGGCGCAGCGTGTCGCCGTCGTAGTGAAAGGACACACGGGCCCGCTCGAGCGGGCCCGGCGGGTGGCAGGCGGCACCGGCAAGACCACAGGCGAGCAGCGCCGCCAGAAACACAAAAGGCGCCCGAAGGCGCCCTTTGTGTAGCGGACCGGCGAGCCGGCCGGGCATCAAGCCCTGCCGTAACGCCGGTTGAAGCGCTCCACGCGGCCGCGGCGATCGCCGATCTTCTGCTTGCCGGTGTAGAACGGATGGCAGCTGGAGCACACGTCCAGCTGCAACTCGGGCTTGCCCAGCGCCGAGCGGGTCTCGAAGGTGTTGCCGCAACTGCAGGTGACAGAGACGGTTTCGTACTTGGGGTGAATGTCGGCTTTCATGGCGCTGTCTTCGGTTCGGTTGGGCGCTCGGCGGGCCGCGGAGGATAGGACAAAGCGGCCCGCCAGGCAAGTCACAGCAGGTGTTGCACCGCCGCGCGCTCCTCGAGCAGTTCCTTGGCGGTGGCGTCCATGCGCGCGCGGCTGAAGTCGTCGACCGGCAGGTTCTGCACGATCTCGTACCGGCCATCGCGGCAGGTCACCGGATACGAATAGATGATGCCCTCGGGCACGCCGTAGCTGCCGTCGCTCGGAATGGCCATGCTGGTCCAGTCGCCGTCGGCGGTGCCCAGCGCCCAGGTGCGCATGTGGTCGATGGCGGCCGAGGCGGCCGAGGCGGCGCTCGACGCGCCACGGGCGGCGATGATGGCGGCGCCACGCTGCTGCACGGTGGGAATGAAGTCGCTCTCGAGCCAGGCCTGGTCGACCAGCTCCGATGCCGGGCGGCCATCGACCAGCGCGTGCGAGACGTCCGGGTACTGGGTGGAGGAGTGGTTGCCCCAGACCGTCATGCGACGGATGGACGGCACCGCGGCGCCGGTCCTGGCGGCCAGCTGGCTGATGGCGCGGTTGTGATCCAGGCGCGTCATGGCCGTGAACTGGCGCGGGTCCAGGTCGGGCGCGCTGCGGCTGGCGATCAGCGCGTTGGTGTTGGCCGGGTTGCCGACCACCAGCACCTTGACGTCGCGCGAGGCGTGATCGTTCAGCGCCTTGCCCTGCACGGTGAAGATGGCGCCGTTGGCCTCCAGCAGGTCCTTGCGCTCCATGCCCGGGCCGCGCGGACGGGCACCGACCAAGATGGCGTAGTCCGCATCCTTGAAACCGACGTTGACGTCGTCGGTGGCGACGATGTCCGTCAGCAGCGGGAAGGCGCAGTCGCGCAGTTCCATGACCACGCCCTCGAGCGCCTTGAGCGCCTGCGGCACTTCGATCATCTGCAGGATGACCGGCTGGTCGGGGCCAAGCATGTCGCCGGCGGCGATGCGGAACAGCAGGGCATAGCCGATCTGGCCGGCACAGCCGGTGACAGCGATACGAACGGGCGTCTTCACGGGTCGGATCCTCGACGGGAAGGAGTTGACGGGAAAGGCCTCAGGCCTTCATGGAAGCGAAGAATTCGGTGTTGCTCTTGGTGTTGCGCAGGCGCTCGAGCAGGAACTCCATGGCCGCCACCTCGTCCATGGAGGCCAGCAGGCGGCGCAGGATCCACACCTTCTGCACCTCGTCCGGCTTCATCAGCAACTCCTCGCGGCGCGTGCCGGAGCGGTTGATGTTGATGGCCGGGAAAATCCGCCGCTCGGCGATCTTGCGCTCGAGGTGGATTTCCATGTTGCCGGTGCCCTTGAAATCCTCGTAGATGACCTCGTCCATCTTCGAGCCGGTCTCGACCAGCGCGGTGG
>DQBD01000080.1:0-174 GCA_003526065.1 Gammaproteobacteria bacterium
TCACCGAATCCGGCCGCTGCCCAACACCGCCTCAGTGCATCAGGTTGCTGCGCGACTGCACGATGTTGAGCGCCTTGAGCAGGTTCAGCGCCTCATGGACCCCGAAGTCCGTCTCCGCCAGGTTGCGTTCAGCGGCTTGCTTCTTGTTCGGGGCCTCGCCGTTGGGATTGTCCA
>DQBD01000080.1:435-579 GCA_003526065.1 Gammaproteobacteria bacterium
GTGACGTGCCAGGTCGCGCTCGCCGATCGGGTCGATCGACTGTTCGATGGCGGTGAGCTGCAGACGCTCCAGTGTCACGTCCGGCTCGATCCCCTCGGCCTGGATGGAACGCCCCTTCGGCGTGTAGTAACGGGCCGTGGTGAG
>DQBD01000080.1:842-13070 GCA_003526065.1 Gammaproteobacteria bacterium
GCGTCCTCTCGAATCGGCAGGATCGTCTGCACCGAGCCCTTGCCGAAGGTCTTCTCGCCCATGATGATGGCGCGACCGTTGTCCTGCAGCGCACCGGCCACGATCTCCGACGCGGATGCCGAGCCGGCATTCACCAGCACCACGATCGGCACACCCTCGAGCACGTCGCCGGACGTGGCGGAGAACTTCTGCTCCGCCTCCGGCGCCCGGCCCTCGGTGTAGACGATCAACCCCTGCGTGATGAAGGCGTCGGACACCGACACCGCCGCCGTCAGCACACCGCCCGGGTTGTTGCGCAGGTCGAGCACCAGACCCTTCAGTCCGCCCTCGTTGCCCTCTTTCAGCGTGGTCACCGCTTCGCGCAGCTTGCGGCCGGTGTTGGTCTGGAACTGCGACACGCGCAAGTAACCGTAGCCGGGACTCAACGTCCGACTGCGCACGCTGTTGACCTTGATGATCGCGCGCGTGATGGTGATCTGGAGCGGCCGTTCCTCGCCTTCGCGCACCACGGTCAGCGTGATGTCGGTGCCCGGCTTGCCGCGCATCTTCTTGACCGCCTCCGACAATGACATGCCCTTGACCGCCGTGTCATCGAGACGGATGACCAGATCGCCGGCCTGGATACCGGCCCGCTGCGCGGGGGTGTCGTCGATCGGGGATATCACCTTCACGAAGCCGTCTTCCATGCCGACCTCGATGCCCAGGCCGCCGAACTCGCCCGACGTCCCCTCTTTCAGTTCCTGGAACTCGTCGTCTTCCAGATACGCGGAGTGCGGGTCCAGCCCGGTCAGCATGCCGCGAATGGCACTCTTGAGCAGGTCACTGTCGGTGATCGGCTCCACATAGTTCTGGCGAATGATGCCAAGCACTTCGCTGAACAGGCGCAGTTCCTGGATCGGCAGATCCACCGTGGTCACGGCCTCGCCGCGTTCCGCGTGCGCACCATCGCGCATCAACGCCAGCGCGCTGATGAAACCCAGTGCGAGCAGTGCAGATGCCTTCAACAGTCTGGACATGGGGTCTCCGGGGAAACGCCCGCCACGCCGGCGGGTACACGCGCGTGGCCGGTGCAAATTTTTACGGCACAGAAGTATAAGGCCGACGCGGCGCGGCGCGTTGCAGTGCGCTGTGTACAATCGATCCCAAACGATCGGCGCAGCGTGACACCGGCGCTTCGACCGGTCACACGGTCCCGTCGGACAGGGTAAACAGCACGTGCGGATTCTGAAGAAATACCCCAATCGCCGCCTCTACGACACGACACAGAGCTGTTTCGTAGCACTTGAAGACGTCAAACGACTGGTCCTGACCGGCGAACCGTTTGAGGTCCACGACTCGAAAACCGGCGAGAACATCACCCGCAGCGTGTTGCTGCAGATCATTGCCGAGCAGGAAGCCGACAGCGGCGGCTCGCTGCTGACCGACGAGGTGCTGCGTCAGCTGATCCGCTTCTACGGAGACAGCCTGCACGGCCTGTTGCGCGAATACCTCGAACGCAGTGTCACCATGTTCATGGAACAGCAAGGCGCTTTCCACGAACAGTTGCGCACCATGCTCAGCGGCCATCCGCTGAACCTCATGTCACGTCTTGCCGAACAGAATCTGGACATCTGGAGCCGCATGACCAGCGGGCTGCGCGGCGAACCGAACGAACAGAACGAGAAAAAATAATTCCGCGGCGCATAAAAACCCCTTGACAGGGGTGAGCGCACGCCCTAGCCTGAGCCTGCGATTTTGCAATGCGGAATCCCTCGGAGGGCAACGCGATGTACGGCAAGATGATGGACAGCCTCAGCGAGCAGATGAAGCCATTTGCCGACATGACCACGATCGGCACGCAGGCATTCGAGAAGCTACTCAAAAAGCACATGGATCTGGCCGGCGACTGCTTCGAGGCCGGCCTGGGTCAGGCGAGCCAGTTCACGTCGTCGAAGGATCTGCCTGCCCTGATGTCGGCACAAAGCGCATTCATGACCGACATGGGCAAGAAGCTTTTCGACCTGGCCAAGTACGACATGGAAGTGGTTGCCGAAGCCAACCAGGCAGTGGCCGGCGTCATCGAGAACAGCCTCAAGTCCATGCCGGGCTGGAACGCCAAGCCCAAGCCCAAGGCGGCCTGAAGGCTACGGCTTCCGACTCAAGAAAGCCTCGCGTCCGCGGGGCTTTTTTGATTGCGAGCCAGAAAAAAGTCGGACACCGCAGCGGACACCGCCTGCAGTCCGCGCCGGCCGGCAAACACCCCGACGTGCCCCCCGTCGACCGCCAGTTCATGGTACCGGTGCGGCTCGACCATCTGCCCCAGGGCGCGCGCCGCGGCCACGGGCACCATATGGTCGGCCCGCGCGTACACATTGAGGACCGGACAACCGAGGCGGCGCAGGTCGACGACGTGTCCGTCCAGTTGCAGCGTCCCAGTCCGTAGCTGGTTGTCGCGGTAACAGGTCGTCACGAACTCCCGCCAGGCCCGACCGGCCTGGTCCGGATAGTCCGCCTGCCAGTCGAGCAGTCGCAGCAGCCGTTCTCGGCGCCGCCGGCTGGACAGTTCCGCGACAGCGGTTCGCGTTGCCGTGGCCGCCCGCAGGGGGCGGAGCAGTGCGAACAGTCCGCCGAGCACGTGCCCGGGCAGGTTTCCATCCTCGGCCACCAGGTCTTCGGGCGCGACACTACGCGCCAGCCCGGCCAGCAGGTCGCCTGGGGTGTGAAAATCGACCGGCGTCACCAGCGTCGCCAGCCGGTGTATTGCCCGCGGCGCGAGGCTCGCCAAGCACAGTGCAAGCACGCCTCCCTGACAAATGCCAACCACGTCCACAGTGCGTCGCGCATGGCGTTGGCGCACCTGCTGCAGCGCCTTGATCAGGTATCCGTTGACGTAATCGGCCATCGACACGCCGGCGTCGCTGGCATCGGGGCGGCCCCAGTCCATCAGGTAGACCGGATGGCCGCGGCGCTGCAAGGCTTCTATGAAGGAGTGCCCGGGCGCCAGATCCAGCACGTCCGGGCGATTGACCAGCGAGTAGACAAGCAGCAGCGGCCGCCCGGCAGCGCCGTTGCTGCCGGGATAAAAGCGCAGCACCGCCTTGCCTTCGATGCCGATCCGCTCCCGTTCCCGTGTCGGCCACGGGCCGACCGGCTGCTCGGCGTCCAACCATGCCTGCACGCGGGCACGCTCGGCGCGGACCTGCGCCGCTGTCACGCGCACCCCCGTCATCGCCCCGGCCGCGCCATCAACCGCAGCTGACGGCGAATGTCAGCGATTTCATCACTGAGTGCGCGCTGTGCCTCGCTGGCGCTGTGGATGCCCAGCCACTGCGCCGCCCAGCGCCGCTGCTCCGCCCGCAGGCGCGTCGCGGCCCTGGCGACCGCCGCGAGTCGAGCGGAATAATCGGGCACACGCAGCACCTCGGCCTCACAGGCATCGACACAGCGCTGCCAAAGCCCATACAAGGCACGGGGACTTCGCACCGGCGGCGCGACACCCTCGGCGAGGGCCGCCTGCAGGCGTTCGAGCGACCGCGTCCCGAGCCCGTCATACAGCGCCAGCAAGTGATCCAGCCGCCGGCGGTAGGCCACAACCGCCTGCCACATGGCAAGCCCCGGCGCCGGCCAGGATCCCAACGCATCCGGGTCGGGCAACATGTCCAGACCCGGCATCGGCATGAGCACCAGTGCCTCGTACAAGCCCCCCGGGCACAACAGGCCACGCAACTGGCGCAGGCGCTGCTGATCGACATGACGGGCCAACACGGCCAACGCCTGTCCGGCGGGATCGTCGCTCCCGGCGTTCAAGGCTTCGTCCCAGGCAATCAAAAGACGCTGGTAACCGTCCAGTTCGGCTGCAAGCGGCGCGCGCGGTGGCGGCGGACTCGCGGTGGCCTCCGCCACGGCCGACAGCCAGTCGGCTGACGAAGAAAAAGTCACTGTGGGGATGCGGGTTACGGCTGCGGGAGGGTGGCGATGCTAGCACGCCACCTGCGACAGGCCGTGCCGCCGATGCCGGGTCCGCCGGCGACCCGGCCGCCGGCGTGGTTACATGTACACGCCGCCGTTGACGTTGATCTGCTGACCGGTGATGTAATCGGCGTCGGTGGCAATGAACGCCACCACCTTGGCGACCTCCTGGGGCTTGCCGAAGCGTCCCATGGGAATGCGCGCGCGAATTTTTTCCTGCACCTCGGCCGGCACTTTCGACAGCATCTCGGTTTCGGTAAAGCCGGGCGCAATGGCGTTCACGGTAATGCCGTAGCGTGCCAGCTCCAGCGCCGCCGTCTTGGTGAAGGCAATGATGCCGCCCTTGCTGGCGCCGTAGTTTGCCTGCCCGAAGTTGCCGGCCTGCCCGACATAGGAACTGATGTTGATGATGCGGCCGTAGTTCTGCTCGATCATGATCGGCATCACCGCCGTAGTGCAGTAATAAACGCTGCCGAGGTTGGTGTTGATGACCTGAAGCCAGTCGTCGTCGGTGAGCTTGCGCAGGGTCTTGTCGCGCGTGATGCCCGCGTTGTTGACCATGACGTCGACTCGCCCCCACTGGGCATGGACCTGTTCCACCAGGCCGCGAGCCTGGTCGGGATCCGCCACGTTGGCCTGCAGACACAGGGCGTCCACCCCCAGCGCGCGAACCTCGCTGGCCACCCCCTGCGCCTCGGACTCACTGCTGTGGTAATTGACCACTATCGACATGCCTCGCCGAGCCAGTTCCAGGGCAATCGTGCGACCGATACCGCGGGACGAGCCGGTGACAATGGCAACCTGACGGGCCTGTGACATGAGCATCCTCCTCCAAGCGCAACCAAAAGGGACTGCGGAGTCAGACCGTCGGCACCGAACAACGTTGCGCTGTCACGGACTGACAGGAAACGCGCCTGAGTCTGGATCAGCTGTTGCGGATGAACTCGCTGATCACGGGCACGATCTGCTCGCGCCAACGCCGACCGCTGAACGTGCCGTAATGGCCAACCTCCGGTTGGACGTAATGCAGTTTCCGTGCCGTCGACAGGCCAGTGCACAGGTCTTGCGCCGCCTCCGTCTGCCCCAGCCCTGAAATGTCGTCCTTGCCGCCCTCTACTGTCAGCAGCGCGGTGTGTTTGATGGCGCCCGGATCAACCTTTTCACCACGATGGTGCATGGCACCCTGCGGCAGCGCATGCTCCTGGAACACGGTGCGGATGGTTTGCAGGTAGAACTCCGCCGACGTGTCCATCACCGCCAGGTACTCGCGGTAGAACGCCCGGTGCTGCTCGGCGCTGTCGCCGTCGCCCTCCACCAGGTGGTTGAAGAACTCCTGGTGGGCGTCGACGTGCCGCTGGATGTTCATGCTGATGAAGCCGGACAGCTGCAGGAAGCCCGGATACACCCGTCGCCCGAAGCCCGGATACGTCGCCGGCACCGTCGCCAGCAGGTTCTTTTCGAACCAGGACAGCGGATTGGTCGTCGCCAGGTCGTTCGGCACCGTCGGACTGCGGCGGGTGTCGATCGGTCCGCCGATCAACGTCATGCTGCGCGGCGCGAGCGGGTCCTGACGCGAGGCCATCAACGACACCGCCGCCAGCACGGGCACCGCCGGCTGGCATACCGCCAGCACGTGCGTGTCCGGCCCCAGCGTGTGAATGAAATCGATCACATAGTCGATGTAGTCATCCAGATCGAAGCCGCCGTCGGCCAGCGGCACCATGGCCGCATCCAGCCAGTCGGTAACGAACACGTCGTGGCTGGGCATCAACGCCCGCACGGTATCCCGCAGCAGCGTGGCGTAGTGTCCCGACATCGGCGCCACCACCAGCAGGCGCGGGTCCGACCGCCTGGCCAGGCGCCGGAAATGCAGCAGGTCGCAGAATGGCTCGCGCTGGATCACCTCCTCCACCACGGGCACCTCGCGCCCGTCGATCACCGTGCTGTGCAGGTCGAACTCGGGCTTGTCGTAGCGCGCGGTGACGTTGTCGAACACTTCACAGCCAGCCGCCAGCCAGCGGGCCGGCGCCAGATCACGCCACGGATTCGCCGGGTGGCGCAGGATGCGGCCGGTCAAGTCGGCGGCGGCGCGCGCCGGGGCCAGACTGGCGTGTGCGATTTCCCGCATGTGATACAGCATCAAGCGTCACTCCTCGCGACTGGACATCCGCACGTAGCGGCCCGGGGCATCCTCGATGGGCGGCAAGCCGCCCTCGCCCGGCTGGCGCGCCATCACCTTGCCGCCGGCACGCCGCCCGAGCCAGAACTTCCAGTCCGGCCACCAGGAGCCGGCGTGCTCGACCGCCGCCTCGTGCCAGGCATGCGGCGACTCGGGCAGCGTGTCGGCGGTCCAGAACTGGTACTTGCGCGCCGCCGGCGGGTTGATGATGCCGGCAATGTGGCCGGAGCCGGCCAGCACGAAGCGTGTCTTGCCCCCCGGCAACTGCGCACCGGCGTAAACCGAGCGCCAGGGCGCGATGTGATCCTCGGCGGTCGCCACGAAGTAGCACGGCACGGTGATCTTTCCGAGGTCGATCGGCACGCCAGCCAGGGTGATGCCGCCCGGCTCGCGCAGGCGGTTGTGCAGGTACATGTTGCGCAGATAAAAGCTGTGCATGGCCGCCGGCATGCGCGTCGCGTCGGCGTTCCAGAACAGCAGGTCGAACGCGGCGGGTTCCTTGCCGAGCAGGTAGTTGTTGACGAAGAAGGACCAGATCAGGTCGTTGGCACGCAGCAGATTGAAGGCCGCCGCCATGTCGGCGCTGTCCAGGTAGCCGGTGTCGGCCATCTTGGCCTCGACGGCGGCCACCTGGCTTTCGTCAATGAACACCCCAAGGTCACCGGGGTCGGTAAAGTCGAGCAGGCTGGCAAAGGTGGTGGCGGACTGGATGCGCGTGTCGTCCTTGGCAGCCAGATACGCCAGCGTGCTCATCAGCAGCGTGCCACCGATGCAGTAGCCGACGGCATTCACCTCCCGCTCGCCGCAGGCCTGCTCGATGGCGTCCAGCGCCGCCAGCGGGCCTTCCAGCATGTAGTCGTCGAACGACTTGTCGGCCAGCTGCGGCCCGGGGTTGATCCACGAGATCATGAACACCGTGTAGCCCTGCTCCACCCACCAGCGCACCAGCGAGTTCTTCTGTTGCAGGTCCATCACGTAGAACTTGTTGATCCAGGGCGGGATCACCAGCAGCGGGCGCCGGTACACCTGGTCGGTGAGCGGGCTGTACTGGATCAGCTGCATCAACGCGTTCTCGAACACCACCTTGCCGGGCGTGGCGGCAAGGTCGACCCCGACCGTGAAGGCCTGCGGGTCGACCATCCGCGGTGTCAGGCGGCCGTCACCACGCTGCAGATCCTCCAGCAGGTGCCGCAGACCGTCGAGCAGGTTCTGCCCCCCACTCTCGGCCGTGATCCGCAACACTTCGGGGTTGGTGGCGACGAAATTGGATGGCGACAGCGCGTCCGCAAACTGGCGCATATAGAACGTCAGCCGGTTACGGGTGTGCGGATCGATGTCCTGGGCATCGCCCACCTGTGCCAGCAACCAGCCGCTGGTGGCCAGATAGCACTGGCGGATCAGGTCGAATGCCGGCAATTGCCAGTCGGCCCCGCGAAACCGCCGATCGGCCACGTGCGCCGCACCCGCGACCGGCGACTGTCCACCGATGGCCCGCAGGCTGTCCTGCCAGATCTTGAAATAGGCATTCCACAGCTCGGCCTGAGCCTGGAGCAGTCGCGCCGGATCGTTCAGCAACGACTGCTGAAAGGACACCATTGCCTGCCACATGCCGTCGGCCATGCTGCCCAGCAGCGGCACGTCGGCTGCCGGCGACTGCCATGCCTCCCCCAACGCCTCCTGCACCTGCGCAGTCAACCGCGCCAGGTCTTCGAGTACGGCGTCGGACGCGCCGAGCGTCACTCCATCCGTTGACATATCCGGCCCTCCGCGTTGCTGCGCGAGCTCGCTATTGTGCAGCGCACAATGCGTGCGGAAGCGTAGTGGATAAGCCGCCGCCCTGTAAAGCCGGCGCACTGCCGCCGTTGCCCCGCCGCGCTTCTACCCTCCGTCAGAAACTGTCATCATCCGGACTCGCAAAACGGCTCCCCATCCACGCAGGAGGACTCCGCCATCATGGCCGAGACGCCACGCGCCAGCAGCGCCATCTGCACCTATACCAACGACGCCATCTACGTGCGTGACAAGAGCCTGGTTGACGAGCTGATCGGCGAGGTCACGTTCACCCAGATGATGTTCTTCCAGATCATGGCGCGCCTGCCCTCGCCGAGCGAGGTGAAGATCGTCGACGCCGTGCTGGTGACCCTGCTCGAACACGGCATCACGCCGTCGGCGATTGCCACCCGCCTGACGCTGATGAGCGCGCCCGAGTCGTTGCAGGGGGCGGTGGCAGCGGGCCTGCTCGGGGTCGGTGGCACCTTCCTGGGCACCATGCAGGGCGCGGCGGAGCTGATCGATGAAATGATGCGCGCCGACGACGGCGTCAGCGCCGCTGCCGAGCGCATCGCCCGCCGTCACCGCGAAAGCAGGACGCCCCTGCCCGGCTTCGGCCACAACCTGCACCGTCCGGATGACCCGCGCACACCGAAGCTGTTTGCGGTGGCCCGCGACGCCGGCGTCAGCGGCGATCACATCGCCGCCCTGCAGGCGCTGGGCGACGCCGTGGACCGCGTCTACGGCCGGCACATCACCATCAACGCCACCGGGGCGATCGCCGCCCTGCTGTCGGAAATCGGCATCCCGGTAGATGTCATGCGCGGGTTTGCGGTCATCACCCGCGCCGCCGGCCTGGTCGGCCACATCAAGGAAGAGCGCGAGAATCCGGCCGCCCGCGCGCTGTGGGACGCGGCCACGCACGCGGTCGAGTACTCCGGCAGCGCACTGTCGGACCGCACATGATCGAGCCCTCACTGAGCGAGCAACTCGCCGACTGGCAAATCGCCCGCCGCGGCGAAGGCTTCCAACCTGCCGACCTGGAAGCCGCCCGCCTGCTCGTCATGGACTGGCTGGGCTCGGCACTGGCGGGCCTGGGCACCGACACCGGCCGAATTTTCCTGGACTACGCGCGCCAGCAGCCCGCCGGCCGGGTCACGCTGCTGGGCCTGGACGAAGGGCGCGCGGTCGAGGTGGCTGCCCTGTGCAACGGTGCCGTGTCGCACATCGTCGAGATGGACGACGTGGAGCGGGCCTCGGTCACCCACCCGGGCGCCGTGGTGGTACCGGCGGCGCTGGCCACCGCCGAGCGGGCCGGAGCGAGCGGACACGACCTGCTGGCCGCGGTGGTGGCCGGCTACGAAATCATGGTGCGCGTCGGCGCCGCGCTCGGCCCGGAGCACTACTACCACTTCCACAACACCGCCACGGCGGGCGCCTTCGGCGCCGCGGCAGCGGCCGGCTGGCTTCTGAAGCTCGATCGCGAGCGGCTGGTGTGGGCGCTGGGCAATGCCGGCACGCAGGCCGCCGGCCTGTGGCAGTTCAACGAGGAAGGCGCGCTCACCAAGCCCCTGCACCCGGGACGGGCCGCCGCCAACGGCGTGCTGGCCGCCACGCTCTCGCGCCTGGGCCTGACCGGCGCCCGCCACATCATGGAGGGCGAACGTGGGTTCTTTGCCGGCCTGGCCCCCCACGGTGAACCGCTGAAGGTCGTGGAGCACCTGGGCGAGCCGGGCGAGTCCCTGCGGGTGCACGCCATCTCCATCAAGCCGCATGCGTCCTGCCGGCACACCCACGCGCCCATCGACGCGGCCATCGCCCTGCACGCGCAGCTGGCATCGGTCGACGACATCGACACCGTGAGCGTCGACACCTACCGGGCGGCCCTGACCCTGTGCGACAAGCCGGACCCGCACAGCGCGCCGGACGCCAAGTTCAGCCTGCAGTACTGCGTGGCCACCGCCCTGCGCCACGGCCGGGTCGGCCTGACGCAGTTCGACCCGGCGGCCTTGTCCGACCCGACCGTACGGGCACTGCTGGAGCGGGTGACGGTCACCGCCGATCCGGCACGCGAGGCGGCCTACCCGGCCACCTGGTCCGCCGGCGTGACGGTACGCCTGCGCGACGGGCGCACGGTGCAGGCGGCGCAGGATCGCCCCCGCGGCGACCCCGAGAATCCCTTGTCCGCGTCCGAGCTCACCGACAAGTTCCGCCAGCTCGCCGCCTATGGCGGCCTCGATCGCGCGCGCACCGATCAGGCGCTGGACTGGCTGCAGGGGCTCGATTCCGCACAGCCGCTGTCCCTGGTCACCCTGCGCGCGGCCGCCTCGCGCGAGTGACGCTCATGACCGACCACACATACGCCTTGAGCAACGCCTGGAAACAGGCCCGCCAGCGACTGGCCCTGCTCGAGGACGAACTCGACCCGGCCACCCGCCGGCGGCTGCTGGCCTGCGGCGTGACGGCCGGATGGCAATGCCTGGAGGTCGGCGCCGGGGGCGGCTCCATCGCGCACTGGCTGTGTCAGCAGGTCGGCGCGGACGGACGCGTGCTGGCCACCGACATCGACACCACCCTGGTGGCCGTCGACGCACCACCGAACCTGGAACTGGCGACCCACGACCTCACCCGGGATCCGTTGCCGCCGGCCGAGTTCGACCTGGTGCACTGCCGCTGGCTACTGCACCACCTGCCGGACATCGACGACGCCATCGGCCGCCTGCTCGGCGCCGTCAAGCCCGGGGGCGTGCTGCTGATCGAGGAACCCGACTTCTTCCCGGTGCACGCCGGTGCACCAGCGCTCTATGCCCGGTTCATGGACGCGCTGACGCGGGCGGTGGTGGCCCACACCGGGCGCGACTGCTACTGGGCGCGCAGCCTCCCGGCGATGCTGGAACACCATGGCCTGCAGGCGGTCGGGGCGGACGCACAAGCCGCCGTGTTGCACGGCGGCGAGCGCCTGGCGCGCTTCTACCGTCTCAGCGGTCAGCAGGCCCGCCCGCGGGTACTCGACACCGGCCTGCTGGCCGAAGCCGACTACGATGCCGCCCTCGATTTGCTGGACGATCCCGGCCTGTGGGCCTTCGGTGCCTGCACGGTAGCCGCCTGGGGCCGCCGACCGGCGTGAGCCCAAGCCCACGCCGGCGCGGCTGAGCGGACTCAGACGAAGCTGTCGTAATGAATGCGGTCCGGCGACACCTTCAGTTCGCCGCCGAGCATCTGCATGACGGCGTTGATCATCACCGGCGGGCCACAGGTGTAGAACTCGCATTCCTGCAGCTGGTCGGTCGGGATCTGTGCCTTCACCTGCTCGTGGATGAAACCGACCGCGCCGCTCCAGCCCCCGGCGGCGGCGGCGTCGGCGTCGGACAGCGCCGGCAGGAACTCGAGACGGTCACCGAAGCCCGGGAGGGCCTTCAGCTCGTCCTCGCCGCACAGGTCCTGCGGACCGCGGGCGCCATAGAAGAACTTCAGCTTGACGTCCTGCATGCCCGGTTCGGCCACCAGGCCGCGGGCGATGGACAGCATCGGCGCCAGGCCGGAACCACCGCCGATGCACACCACAGTGCGCGTAACGTCGGTGCGCAGGAAGGCCAGGCCGTAGGGCCCGTCGATCTCGATCCGGTCACCGACCTTCAGGTCGAACAGCGCCGCCGTGCCGGCACCGTTCGGCACCTTGCGGATGATGAACTCCCAGTGCCCGTCGGCATTGCGGATGTTGGACATCGAATAGGCACGCGGCCCCTCCACGCCCGGCAGGTGCAGCAGCGCGTACTGCCCGGGCCGGAAATCGGCTGCCTGGTCGTCCTTGAACACGAACTCGCGAATGTCGTGCGTGAGATCGCGAATGGCCACCAGTTCACCGAAAAAGCGCCGCGGCGCGTCGACCGGCACGAACTGGTCATCGACGATCATCGGCTTGATCACGCAGTCGGTCAGCGGCACGCACTGGCAACCCAACAGCCGGCCACGCTGGCGATCGCGCGGGTTCAGACCGGGCGCCTCCTCCCACAGGGTCTGTACCTCGCCCTCGACGAGGTCGAACTTGCAGGTACCGCAGCCGCCCACGTTGCATTCGTAGGACAGGCCGACACCGGCCCGCAGCCCGGCCCGCAGCACCGTGTCGTCGGCATCGCAGGAGAATTCGGCACCGGACTGCTGCACGCGGATGGAGAACGCCTTGCTCATGGATCTACCTATGGTTATCGGGGGTCGTCGGGGTGGTTTCGGGGGGAGTTGGTGTTTCGTTGCCGCCACGGCGGCCGGCCAAGTTTAACCAAGCGTGCGGCGCCTCATGCCGGCTCGCCCTCGGCCAGCCACAGGCAACGCCC
>DQBD01000134.1:0-172 GCA_003526065.1 Gammaproteobacteria bacterium
CTTCCTTGCCGACCTTGTCCATTGCTTCGGCGATGATGTCACCGACGGAGCTGTCGGCGTTAGCCGAAATGGTGCCGACCTGGGCGATCGACTTGCGGTCGGTGCACGGCTTGGAAAGCTTCTTGAGCTCCTCGACGGCGGCGATGACGGCCTTGTCCAGGCCCCGCTTCAG
>DQBD01000134.1:436-5044 GCA_003526065.1 Gammaproteobacteria bacterium
GGTGGTGGTGCCGTCACCGGCCTCGTCGGAGGTGTGCGAGGCCACTTCCTTGACCATCTGCGCGCCCATGTTCTCGAGCTTGTCGGCCAGTTCGATTTCCTTGGCCACGGACACGCCGTCTTTGGTGATGGTCGGAGCGCCGAACGACTTCTCCAGCACCGCGTTGCGGCCCTTCGGGCCCAGCGTCACCTTGACCGCGTTGGCCAGGGTGTTGACGCCTTTCATCATGGCGGTACGGGCATCGACGCCGAAATGTACCTGTTTGGCTGCCATTGCTTGCTTCCTCGTCAGATCGTGTGAGTTAGGGAAAGACGGCTCAGTTCTCGATGACGCCCATCAGGTCGTCCTCGCGCATGACCAGCACGTCCTGGTCGCCGAGCTTCACCTCGGTTCCGGAGTACTTGCCGAACAGCACGCGATCGCCAACCTTCACCTGCAGGTGGCGCACCTCGCCGTTGTCGAGCATCTTGCCGGGACCAACCGCCAGCACCTCGCCCTGAATGGGTTTTTCGGTAGCCGAGTCGGGCAGTACAATCCCGCCCGGGCTCTTACGCTCCTCTTCCATGCGACGGATCACGACGCGGTCGTGAAGGGGACGAATGTTCATTCCAAGCCTCCAGTAATGAACTGCAAAAAACAGCCGGGTCCGCGTTGTTCAGGCGCGGTTGCCGGGATGGGTTAGCACTCTATTGATAAGAGTGCTAAATGATAGGCGCCACCCCCCTTGCGTCAAGGGGTTGCCGATCATGCCGCGGCAGATGGGGGCGGTGGCGGTCGTTTCAAGGCCGGCGTGTTCGAAACTTCCGGGTTGCCATGACTACCGTCGCTTCCGCTGTGCAGGTACTGCTGTCGTCGTGCCCGGACGAGCAAACCGCTCGGGGCATCGCCGACGCGCTGGTGGCGGAGCGCCTGGCCGCGTGTGTCACTATCCTGCCCGGGGCACAGTCGGTGTACCGCTGGCGTGGTCAGGTGGAACGGGCGGCCGAACATGTGTTGCTGATCAAGGCACCGGCAGCCACGTATCCGATGCTGGAGCGTCGCCTGCTGGAGCTGCACCCGTATGACGTGCCGGAACTGCTGGTGTTGCCGGTTCACGGCGGGCACCTGGAGTATCTGCGGTGGCTCGAGGCGGTCGATGACTAGACGGCGGGTGGCAACGCTCGTGTTGGGCGCGGTGTTGGCGACGCCGGTTGCCGCCGGCGGTCTGGCCGATTGGCTGGGTGCGCCGGCGCCCGTGCTGCAGCCACAACAGGCCTTCGGGCCGCAGTTGCAGGCGGTGGGCGACGGACGCGCGCAGCTTCGGTTCAGCATCGCGCCCGGGTATTACCTGTACCGCGATCGCCTGCGCGTCACCGGCAGCGACGGCCAGGCACTGCCGGTCACCTTGCCGGCCGGGGAGCCATACCAGGATCCCGAATTCGGCGCCGTGACGGTGTTGCGCGGCGAGCTGCGGATCGACCTGCCGGCAACGGTTGGGCCCGGCGCGTCGTTGGACGTCCGTTACCAGGGCTGCGCCGAGGGCCGGCTGTGCTACGCGCCGGTGCAGCTGCGTTTGCAGGTGCCACAACAGTGAAAGGGAAGGGAATGCGTTCCAGACTGGTGGTCGCGATCGTCCTGTTGGCGGCCTTTGCCGGTGGCCTGATGCTGCGCGTGATGGTGCACTCCGGGCCGACGGTACAGGCGGTGGTAGACGGTGGGCAGGTGCAGGATTTCGGCCTGCCCGACCTGCACGGTCAGCCGCGTCGACTGTCCGAATTCGCCGGCAGCACGGTGGTGCTCAATTTCTGGGCCAGCTGGTGCGGCCCCTGCCTGGAGGAAATGCCGGCGTTCATTGAGCTGCAGCGACGTTTTCAGGATCGCGGTGTGCAGTTCCTGGGCGTGGCGGTCGACGAGCCGGAGGCGGCGCAGGCCCTGGCCGAGCGGCTCGGTCTCAATTACCCGAGCCTGGTGGGGGATCTGGAGGCGATGGACATCGCCCGTGATCTTGGCAACACCGCCGGGGTATTGCCCTACACCGTGCTGATCGGTCGAGACGGTACGGTGCGTGCCCGTCTGGCGGGCAAGGCCGACGAGGCCGACCTCGAACGCTGGTTGCGGGAACTGACCGCTTCCTGAGCGCCTGTCGTCAGGTCAGGCGCCAGACATCCTCCGGCGCGTTCCCGGCTACCCGCTGCTCGTCGGCGAGTTTGAGCAGGTGTGCGTGCACGGAGCGTGCCGCCAGGCCATGCAGGGACTCGGGTACGGCCGCATAGAGCTCGCCTACCAGCTGCACGATGGTCCGCGGGCCGCTTGTCAGGGCTTCCAGGATGGCCGCTTCGCGGGCCAGGCGGTGTTCGATCACCTGCCCGATGACGGTGTGGGCATGCGCCATCAGGCGGCCGTGTCCTGGGGCGATGCACGTCACCGGCTCGTCCAGCAACCGGCGCAACGAAGCCAGGTACGCCGCCATGTCACCGTCCGGTGGCGCAATCACCACCGTGGTGCCGTCCATCAGGTGATCACCGGCGAACAGCAGGCCCTGGCTTTCCAGCAGGTAGCAGATGTGATCGGCCGCGTGGCCCGGTGTGCGCAGCGCGCGCAGCGGTCCTGCATCGGTCGTCAGCGTATCGCCATCGGACAGCACGCGGTCCGGCGCGAAGCCGGGGGTTGTAACGCCGGCCAGGGGAATCCCGCTGCCGTATACCGACACGCCGAGTTCGTCCGCCAGGTGGCGCGCGCCGGGCGCATGGTCGGGATGGGCGTGGGTCACCAGCACGGCGCTGATGGCGTCACCGGCGGCCTGCCGGATCGCTGCCAGGTGCTCCGGCGCATCGCTGGCCGGATCGATCACCAGCACGTGCTGCTTGCCAACCAGGTAGGTGTTGGTGCCGGGGCCGGTCATCATGCCCGGGTTGGGGGCCGTGATGCGCCGCACGCCGGGGCCGAGTTCAACCGCCCGCGCGAACGGAAACTCGGCGCGGATCTGCGGCGTGTCGAACGGGTTGCCGCTCACAGCGGCACGCCGCGCAGGTCGATTTCCTCGTCGCCTTCCGGCAGCGGCAGGCGCACGCGCTCCGGCCGGCCGTCGGACCCCATGATCAGGATCGGCAGGATGGCCGGCACCCGCTCGATGGCCGCCACGTGTCGTAGCAGGCTGTCGCTGTCGGCGAAGCGCGCCAGGAATTCCAGCTGCTTTCGCGTGGCAGGCACCAGGTTGAAGCTGCCGGCGGCGTGCCGTGCCAGGGCGTCGGCAGGGCGGACCCAGCAGTGATCCACGGTTTCCTGGCCGTCGTGCAGCGGCTCCTGTCCGGCCGGGGCGCGGCACAGGAAAAAGCGCGTGTCGTAGCGGCGCGGCATGCCTTCGGGGGTGATCCAGTGACTGTAGTAGTGCACTTGGTCCAGGGGCAGGCACAGGTGTTCACGCTCGCAGATGTCCGCCAGGTCGAGCGTGCCGGCGTTCAGGGCGGCGCGGTAATCGGTAAAGCGTTGCTGCGTGGCCGCCTCGTGCAGGCTGAGAATCCGGCCATCGGCGCTGGCGGCCAGCAGTACACCGGCTTCCTCGAAGCACTCGCGAACGGCCGCCAGATAAAAGGCCAGCGCACCACCGTCGATGCCCAGGCGCGCGTTGGCCTGGGCTGCGTCCAGGCCGCTGCACAGCCGCTGTGCACGTTCGCCGCCGTCGGCGCGGTCCACCGCACCGCCGGGGAACACGTAGGCGCCGGCGTTGAAATCGCTCTTGACGGTGCGCAACAGCATGAACACCTCGAAGCCCGTGCCGGTCTCGGTGGTGTCACGCACCAGCACCACGGTGGCGGCGTCGCGTAAGGTCATGTCATGTGCTCCGTGACGACAACATGGGGGCGGTCGGCGGGATGACCGAACAGTCATTATGAACGAGCCGTCGGGGGGCGGCCGGCGCCGGGCCGGCGGGCGCAGTTGCTAAGATCGGACGATGCGAACTGTCCTGGCAACGTGGCGCTGGCGCTACCTGGTCATTCTCGCCGTGCTGGCGATGCTGCTGGCCGGGGTGTTGCAGTTGCCCGAACTGGCGCGTCAGCGCTTGGAGCAGGCGCTGGCGGAGGCGACCGGTGGCCGGGCGCAGGTGGGGCAGGTGGCGTTCAACCCGTTGCGCCTGGCGGTCACCGTGCGGGGCGTGCGGGTGGACGATGCTCACGGTGCGTTGCTGGTCGACCTGCAGGCGCTCAGGGTCGATCTGGCGGTCGACTCCCTGTGGACGCGTAGCGTGCACCTGGACGCCCTGCGCCTTGACGTGGTGCGCGGCGCCCTTGGCCTGCTGGCGGATGGCGGTGTGTTCCCGCAGCTGCCGGCCGGCGACGCCGCCGCCGGCGGGCCGCCGCCGCGTGTGCGCATCGACCGTGTCGAGCTGGCCGGCAGTGCGCTGGTCATTCGTGACGAAAGCGCCGCGCCCACGAGCGCGTTGCGCCTGACCGACCTGTCGCTTGCACTGGACGGCTTCGATTCCCGGGCCGACACACCGGTTGCCGTGACGGTGCGCGAGCGCGTCGGGGCAGGCCGGCTGCGGATCGAGGGTGACCTGACGCCGGCGTCGCTGGCCTTCACCGGCACCCTCAGCGCGACCGGTGTGGCCGCCGGGCCGGCGCTGGCCTA
>DQBD01000009.1:0-10711 GCA_003526065.1 Gammaproteobacteria bacterium
GGCCTCGGTCTGCGCCGCGGTCATGGCTGGGGCCTGGGTGAAATCGGCTGTCCCATGGGCGACGCGCCGGTCGAGCACGCCGGGCAGCGGATGCGCCGCATGGACACTGCCCACATCGACGATGGTCAGTTCGGCGCCGAGCTGCCGCGCCAGAACGGCGATGGCCGCGCCGCCGCCCGCGAAGTTGGCAAGCATCTGGCTGGTGACCACTTGCGGATAGGCCGAAACCCCGCGCTGCACAACCCCGTGGTCGCCTGCGAAAACGACGATATGCACCCGCGCCAGGGTGGGGGTGATCCGCCCCTGCTGCGCCGCCAGGCGTGTCACCGCGCGCTCCAGCCGGCCGAGCGAGCCGGGCGGTTTCGTCAGGCTGTTCCAGCGGGCTGTTGCCGCTTCCCCTGCTGCGGCATCCGGGGGGAGTGGCGCGAGCGTCCACCAGGGCAGCTTCACGGCGTATCCTTCAGTATCAGCGGCAAGCCTGCGGCCAGGAGCGCCACGCGCCCGCAGCGCGCTGCCACCGCCTGGTTCAGCCAACCCAGCTCGTCCGCGAAGCGGCGCGCCAAGGCGTTCATCGGAACCAGGCCCCAGCCCACCTCGTTGCTCACCAGCAGGATGCGGCCAGGCAGTGTCGGCAGCTGTTCGAGCAGCGCCGCGCGCTCGGCGGTGAAGGCCGCTTCGCCCGCATGCAGGAGATTGGAGACCCACAGGCCCAGACAGTCGACCAGCAGGCAGCGATCCGGCGCCGCTACCGCTGCCAGCGTGGCGGCCAGTGCCGACTCGGCTTCATGGGTGACCCAATGGCCTGGCCGGCGTGCGCGATGCGCCGCGATGCGGGCCGCCATTTCCGTATCTCCCGCCGCGGCCGTGGCAATGACATGCACCGCCAGCCCGCTGGCCCGGGCCTGCGCCTCGGCGTAGGCGCTCTTGCCCGAACGCACGCCGCCGAGGATGAGTTCCGCGCGTTCGTTCACGGTCGATGTCCTTGTGATGGCAGGCGGGGTGGCAGTATAGCCAAGCCAGAAGATTGTGCGCGCAGTACCGCCCCGGATGACGGACCAGCGATTCCCACGCAGAACCTTGGGGCGGTCGTCACGTCCAACCATTGCTGCTTTCGAGCGCGTCGTACAATGCTGATTTCTCCTTCACCGGACGCAGGCTGGATAACACAATGGCGACTGGCAGGCCCATGAGCGCAATGGCGCTGGCCGTGTGCATGATTCTCAGTGGATGTGCGGGGCTCGGTCAGACGCCGGACCTCGATGATTATCCCGACGATGTGTACGGCCGGGGCGGTTGGATGGATCCGTATGATCCCTGGCGATACCCGTACACGCCGTATGGATGGGGTTACGACCGATTCGGTGGGTTCGGTTATTGGGGCTATCCCGGTTGGTGGGGGCCTCCGGTGTACTGGGTCGATGTCGACCGGGACGAGATCGAGCCGGAGCCGCCCCGGCGGAATGGATTGCGTCGCTATCAGGAACGGCTGCTGACGGGCCCTACCTGGCTCTCCCCAAAGAATCGCTGGGTTCCACGGCCGGATCGGTCTTCGCAGGCGCGTCCCGTGGATGTCCGGCCGGTTCGGCCCGCGCCTTTTCCATCGGACCGGCGTACCGGTCCCGCCGAGCCACCGGCGCCGCCCCGTGTGCAACCGCTTTCTGTGCCACCACCACCGGTATTCCGAGCCCCTCGCGTCCATCTCCCTGAGCCACAGGCGCAACCGCCTGCGCCCCGGCCGCGCCGGCCATGGCGCCGCTCCAACGGTGCCGAGGACTGACGAAGGCCCGATCGGCAGCGCGCAGGCCGATCGGGTTGAGCAGTGCGCGGATGGCCTCGACAAGCGGGGACTTTGGTATGCTCTGCGCTGATGGCACAGGTGTCGCTCGGGCATTCTCCGGCCTGAATTTCCTCTTGACTCGAACGTGTTCCCATTCACAGGCATGACCCATGACCCGGTCTCGATTTGGCTTCTTGAGTGTGGTTTTGATGTGGTCGTCGGCAAACGGTCTGGCGCTGGCCGACGCGTCGGCCCCCGCTGCCGGGGCGTCTTTGCCCGCGGCGAGTGCGGCTGCCACGGATCTCGCCCAGCAGGCTGAAGCGGGCGAGATCCAGGCACAGCTTGCGCTGGCCGAGCGTCTGGCCGGCGAGAACCGCTGGGAGGAGGCGGTGCGTTGGTATCGGGCTGCCGCAGAGCAGGGCAGCACGCAGGCCCAGCTGCAACTGGGCGATGCGATGCTGGCCGGGCGCGGCACCGTGCGGGATGAAGCGCGCGCCGTGCAGTGGTATCGCCAGGCGGCAGACCAGGGTTTGGCAACAGCGCAGGTTCGATTGGGGGAGGCTTATCTTTCCGGGGTTGGCCTGGCCCGCGACCCGATCCGAGCGGTCCAGTGGTTCACGCAGGCGGCCGAACAGGGCGAGCCGGTGGGGCAATTGCGATTGGCGCTGGCGTATGACACGGGGCAGGGCGTGGCGCGCGATGCGGCACGCGCGGTGCAATGGTTCACCCGGGCTGCTGAACAAGGCCACCCGCTGGCGCAATCCGCCTTGGGCGATGCGTATTGGCAAGGCGAGGGGGTGGCCCGCGACCCGGC
This sequence comes from Gammaproteobacteria bacterium, assembly GCA_003526065.1. Next base: position 2,592 of record DQBD01000009.1, read on the forward strand.
GCAAGCCGTGCGCTGGTTCACTCAGGCTGCCGAGCAGGGGGACACGGAGGCACAGTTCCGACTCGGCCAGGCCTTGTTCCAGGGGGTCGGCGTGGCGCGTGATCCCGCGCTGGCGATCCAGTGGTGGCGCCGTGCCGCTGAGGCGGATCACCGCGAGGCGGCCTTTGAACTGGCCCAGACACTGGCTCGGGGTGAGGGCGTGCCGGTGGACAAGGTGGCCGCCGCGCGTTGGTACACCAAAGCCGCATTGCAGGGGGAGGTGCGGGCTCAGACTGCGCTGGGCATCGCCTACGTGGCGGGCGATGGAGTGCCGAAAAGCTTTGGTGAAGCGTTCACATGGCTATCCCGAGCAGCTGAATTGGGCGACGTCCGCGCGCAGCTGCTGCTGGGTCAACTCTACTATCGCGGATTGGGGGTGCCACAGAACTTCGAGCAGGCCTATATCTGGGTGGATGTCGCCGCTTCACGCTATACCGGCGACGGGCGTCTCGAAGTGGTTCGGCTACGCGATGCCCTGGCACGGCTGTTGAGTACCGAACAACTCATTCGTGCTCAGGGCCGCGCCCTGGAACTGGTGCGCAGCCACAACTGGCGCTAGGTCATCAACTGCGCCCCGGGGTCGTGGGCGCCGCGCTTCCGGGCAGACGGTTCAGATCCCAGAAGATACCGCTGATTTCCCGGGCCATCGCCTGAAACAGCAGCGGCTCGGCTTCCTTGAAGGTGAGCCGCAGCTTGCTCGCGAATCCCACCACCTGACTGTTGTACAGATCCCAACTGTCGGGTGAGGCGGGGGTGTGCCGGTCGATGAGCGGTGCCGATTCGATGTGGGTTTCGCTCAGGCCCAGTACCGTGTTGAGGTCCCGGAAGGCGCGATCGGCGGCAAGCCGATAGGCCTCGGCGGGTGGCAACGGCGGCGGAACCGCGGGCTGGCGCTCCCGGATCTGCAGATCGACGACCAGCTCATAGGTGTTGGTCTCGAAGTAATGCCCGGTCACGGCGCCGGTGACCGTTCCGACCAAGCCGCCGATCCCGGCGTTCTGGATCACCTCGTTGCGCCGTCCGACCGTAGCGGCGACCGCGGCCCCGCCGACGCCGGTGGCCAGCGCGGTAACGGTGGACAGGTCACGTACTTCCTTGCCGACGTACAACACGTTGTAGAGCAGCATGTAATGCGCGTCGGCGGGGTTGTTGGTCAAGCGGTAGCCACGCTCGGCCAGGCGCTGCAACAGCAGCGGATGCAGCCGGTCATTGGCGGACTGGATCGTGGAGGTGTTGGTCCCGACCACGTAGACGCGCCGCTGCGTCTCTGGGACGGGCGGGGCGACCGGTGGAATGAAGACGTTCGATGACATCCGCACTTCCAGGTTGACGCCTTCGACGGTCAAGCCGCTGGGGTCATCCTTTTTCGCGTTGCGTGTACAGCCGGCCACCGAAAGGGCGAGGACGATCAGGAGGATCGAATAACGCCATCGCGCACGGGGGGTGCGCGCTTGCGGGCGGCGAAATGAACCGGGGGTTACGCGGGGGATGATGTCGTTTTCGACCGGCATGGCATGGTTCACGGCAGTGGCAGGACCAGGTTCGGCTATCATACATTGGACGCGGAGCGAGCCAAGGGGTTGCCTCGCGGTCGACTTGAGCCCACGGCCGTCTTGAGAACTAAGCGAGGGAACGCACCATGCAGGCATGGTTGCCGGTGACCGTGATGATCATTTTGCTGCTGGGCGTGCTCATCCTGTTTGACATGCGTTCGGCCGATACCGAGGACGGTTCGGACGAGGATTTCGAAGAGGACGATAGCGGGCTGGAAAGCAGCTGGGATGCGTTTTTCCGCCAGCAGGACGAGCGCCGCAAGCGCTGAGGCGCCTCAGTCATCCGGCAGTCGGTAGCGATCCCCTTCGGCCGGACGCAGCACCGGCCAGCCGAGCGACTCCTCGATGTGCGCGGCCATCGCCGCGCGGGCATGGGTTTCGCCGTGGGTCACGAACACCCGCGTGGGTGGTTTGGACATTCTGCCAAGCCAATCGGTCATCTGAACATGATCGGCGTGCGCCGAGAGGCAGTGCAGTTGCCGGACCTTGGCGCGGATGGGAACCATGTGACCGTGGATCTTCACCGCGTCTGCGCCGTTCACGATGGCATCGCCACGGGTACCGGGTGCCTGGAAGCCGGTGAAGAGCAGCGTGTTGCACGTTTCGCGCGCAAACACCTTGAGGTGATGCAGCACCCGTCCGCCGGTCGCCATGCCGCTGGCCGACAGAATGATCATCGGGCCGACCTTTCCGGCGAGCGCCATCGATTCTTCGGGCCCTTCCACGAACGTCGCGATCTCGCCGAGGGCGCGGGTCTGGGCCGCATCCAGGCGATGGGTCTCGGGATAGGCCTGGAACACGGCCGTGGCCCGGGTTGCCATGGGACTGTCGACATAGATCGGCAGCGCCGGGATGGCTTTGGTCCGGCGCAGTTCGTGGAGCAGGTGCAGGAGAGCCTGTGCCCGGCCCACTGCAAACGCGGGAATCAGCAGCACGCCTCCGGCCCGGGCGACGTCATCGACCACTGCGGCGAGGGCCTGCTGCGGATCTTCATCGGGATGACGTCGATCCCCGTAGGTCGATTCCACCACCAGATCGTCGGTGGGTTCGAGCACCTCCGGCGGCGCCATCAGAGGATCGTCCGGCCGGCCCACATCGCCGCTGAACGTCACGGTGTGGCCATCACAGGTGACGCGCACCGCGCAGGCGCCAAGCAGGTGGCCGACGGGAGTCAGACGGACTTCGAACGGTCCGATGCGATGGGTCTTCCCTGTTGCAAGCGGCTTGAACCGCTCCAGACAGTTCATCGCATCGGCCCGGGTGAACAGGGGTTCGGCCGGGTGATGGCGGCTGTAGCCGAGGCGGTTGGCCAGACGGGCCTCTTCTTCCTGCAGATAGCCCGCATCGGGGAGCAGAATGCCACACAACGCGGCGGTGGCCGCCGAACAATGAATCGGACCCCGGTATCCCTGGCGGTGCAGCAGGGGCAGATAGCCGCTGTGATCGAGATGAGCATGGGTCAGAACGATGGCATCGAGGCCACCGAGCGTCGCGGACAGCGATTCCCAGTTGCGCCGGCGCAGCGACTTGACCCCCTGGAATAACCCGCAATCCACCAGCAGTCGATGCTTGCCGCTTTCCAGGAGATATTTCGAGCCGGTCACGGTTTCCGTGCCGCCCAGGAAGGTCAGTCGCATGCGGGTCTCCATCGCCGTGCCGGTATCGGCCGTCGTGGGGGCATGCTACCGGCTGGGCGGCCGCAAGGAAACGTTACTCGGTCGCCGCGGATTGGCTGACCTGGAGGTGCTGTTGGGGATCGAGCCGGTTGGGGCTGTCGCGCTCCGCCAGAAAATCGCCGATGTTGGCGATGGTGGTATCGGCAATGGCGGTGAGCGCTTCCTGGGTGAAGAACGCCTGGTGGCCGGTTACCAGCACATTGGGGAAGGATAACAGGCGGGCAAACACATCATCGGCAATGATCTGCTCGGACAGATTCTGGAAGAAAAGGTGTGATTCTTCCTCATAGACATCCAGAGCGACTGCGCCGATGCGGCGCTGCTTGAGCGCCTCGATGAGTGCGCTGGTGTCGATCAGGGCGCCGCGGCTGGTATTGATAAGGAGTGCACCGGGTTTCATCTGGGCCAGGGTGTGGGCATTGATCAGATGGTGGGTTTGCGGTGTGAGCGGGGTATGCAGGCTGATCACATCGGCGTTCTGCAGGAGGTTGGTCAGATCGGTGTACCGCACGCCCAGAGCCGCACACTCCGGGTCGGCAATGGGGTCGTGGGCCAGCAGACGGCAACCGAAGCCGGCCATGATCCGCGCGAACGCCCGTCCGATCTGTCCGGTCCCGACCACGCCGACCGTCTTGCCATGCAGATCCATGCCGAGCAGATTGTCGAGCAGGAAATTCCCTTCCCGGACCCGGTTGTAGGCCCGGTGGATACGGCGGTTCAGGGTGAGCAGCAGGCCCACGGCGAATTCAGCCACGGCCTCGGGCGAGTAGTGGCTCACCCGCATCACCGTGATCCCCAGCCGGTGCGCGGCTTGCAGGTCAACATTGTTGAAGCCGGTCGCGCGCAGCAGAACGAGGCGGGTGCCGCCCTCATACAGCGCGCCCAGCACCGGGGCGTTGAGTTCATCATCGACGAAACAGCACACCGCCGGATATCCCGCGGCCAGCGCGGCGGTATCGGTCCGCAGCGTGGTTTCCAGGAAATGCAGGCGGTAGCTTGGCTGGCGATTGGCAGCCTCCAGGAACTGGCGATCATAGGGGCGGGCACTGAAAACAAGAACACGAAACATGGTTGCGACCTAACGGATTCAGGATGAACGATTCTTATCATGTGCGTGCTTCAGAATCGAGTCGCGCGTGATTTGATGAACATCCGGAGGGGTGGCCGGCTGCGAGCGCGGCGCATGGCGCATGCAATTCCGGGCTGCCGGCACGTGCGCGCGGTGACGCGCCGCCCTTACGGTGTTCGGGTCGACACTCAAAGGTGAGGCGCACCGTCTGGTCGTTGGCCTGGATGCCGGATCGCTCGGTCCGGCGCGGCCGGCGCCATCCGCATCACGCCGATCGACCTGTCGGTCGCCCTCCGGCTGGGTCTTGGGTCTGGACCATTGGCGAGCACCGGGGCGTGATGTTCCAGCCGTCGAAGCCGAGGGGCAGCGCCGTCTGGGCACGATCGCGCCTGGGCGTGAGGCCGCCGGTCGGTGGGCACCCTTTTGGCCTGGGTTATCGGCGCAAATCGCATGCCGTTCCGGTTGCGATTCGGTGCCACGATATCGGCGAGGCCGTGATTGCAAAGCCGTCGCCTGCGTGTGTTAAGGTCGGTTGATTACTTTCTTTTACTTCACAATGGATTCGCAATGTCAACGATCGAGCCCGTTACCTCCGTCGAGGAAGCTGAAGCGCCATCCGAGCCGACCGATCTGACCCGGGCGGACCTGTATCTCAATCGCCATATCAGCCTGCTCGCATTCAACGAGCGGGTCCTGGCGCAAGCGCGCGATCCCGGCGTGCCCCTGCTGGAGCGGCTCAAGTTTCTGTGCATCACCAGCTCCAACCTCGACGAATTCTTCGAAACCCGCGTGGCGGGTCTCAAGGAACTGCAGGCGTACGGTGCCTGGCAGGTCGATGTCGACAACCGCTCCCCCGCTGAAACGCTCCGGCTGATCACGGCCAGGGCGCATGAACTGGTCGTGGAGCAATACCGGGTCCTGAACGAGGAATTGCTGCCCGCCCTGGCCCATGAGCAGATTCACTTGATTGCTCCGAAGCGCTGGACCAAGGCACAACGCGCGTGGGTGCGGCGCCATTTCGAGGAAGAGGTTTCGCCGCTGCTCAGCCCTATCGGCCTGGATCCAGCCCACCCGTTTCCCCGGATTCTGAACAAGAGCCTCAATTTCATTCTTTCGCTGGAAGGCAAGGATGCCTTCGGTCGCAACAGCGCGCTGGCGGTGCTGCAGGCGCCGCGGATCTTGCCGCGTGTGATTGCGATGCCGCAGGAGGTGGCGCCCAAAGGGCATTGTTTCGTCCTGCTCTCCGAGATTATCCGTACCCACGCCGAGGACCTCTTTCCCGGCATGCAGGTGAAGGGTTTCTATCCATTCCGGCTGACGCGCAACAGCGAGATGTTCGTGGACGAGGAAGAGGTCGACGACCTGCTGCGGGCCATGGAGGGCGAGCTCTCTTCACGCCGCTATGGCGATGAAGTACGGCTGGAGGTGGCACGGGAGTGCCCGACGGAAATGGTCGAGTTGCTGCTCAAGCAATTCGAACTGGAACACTCGGATGTCTATTCGGTGGATGGGCCGGTCAATCTGAGCCGCCTGATGGCCATGATCGATCAGGTGGAACGACCTGAGCTGAAATATCCCCCGTTCACGCCGGGATTGCCGCGCGAACTCGTCGGGGCTTCGGGCAGTGCCATGGGCAATCTGTTCGAAGTGATCCGCAAGGGCGATGTGCTGCTGCACCAGCCGTTTCAGTCCTTCATGCCGGTGGTCGAGTTTCTGCGTCAGGCAAGCCAGGATCCCCAGGTGCTGGCGATCCGCATGACCTTGTACCGAACCGGTGCCGATTCGGCCATCGTCGACCTGCTGCGTCAGGCGGCCATTCGAGGCAAGGAAGTGACGGTGGTGGTCGAGCTGCGTGCACGCTTCGACGAGGAGGCCAACATCAGTCTGGCGACCCGTCTGCAGGAGGCGGGCGCGCATGTGGTGTACGGTGTGGTGGGCTACAAGACCCACGCCAAGCTCACTTGGGTCGTGCGCCGGGAAGGGCGGCAGCTGCGCCACTATATGCACTTGGGTACGGGGAACTACCATGCCCGTACGGCAAGGCAGTACACGGACTTCGGCCTGTTGACCTGCAATCCCAAGATCGCCGAGGACGTCAATCACGTCTTCCTGCAGCTGACCAGCCTGGGCCGCGTCCCGCGCTTGCAACGGCTGTTGCAATCGCCATTCTCGCTGGTTTCCGGGCTGCTCGAGCGCATCCACCGCGAGATCGATCATCACCGCGCCGGGCGCCCGGCGGCGATTCGTTTCAAGGTCAACGGCGTGACGGATCGCGAAGTGATTCAGGCGCTCTACGAAGCCTCCCAGGCGGGCGTACCGATCGATCTGATCGTGCGCGGCATGTGCTGCCTGCGTCCTGGGGTGCCGGGCGTGTCCGAAACGATCCGTGTGCGCTCCATTGTGGGTCGTTTTCTGGAGCATCCGCGCGTCTATTACTTCGAGAACGGCGGGAAACCTGAGGTGTATTGCGCCAGCGCCGATCTGATGGAGCGCAATCTGCATCGGCGTATCGAAGTCGCCTTCCCGGTGCTGGATCCGGCGTTGCGCCAGCGCGTGATCGAAGAGGCATTGGACTATTACCTGCGGGACAACATGCAAAGTTGGCTATTGCAGGACGATGGAACTTACATCCGCGCCGATGTCGGTGATGAGGCGCCGTTCAGCGCCCAGGGGGCTTTGCTCAAAGCCCTGGCCAGCGAGGGCACGATCGGAATCGGTTGAGGGGAACCCGGGCGTCTAGTCGGTTTCGCCAAACGAAAGCGCGAATCCGGCTCGCTCCAGCAGGGCTTGTTCTTCCAGCAGATCAGCGTGCATGAGTGGGCGCAGCGTCAGGCCTTTCTTGGGAAAGTCCATGTGCAGGCCATCGGTCGTGGCAGTCAGCTGGATCGGCGGGGCGGGCTCGGAACCGCGGGCGCGATGGAGCAGCACCGCGAGCCGCAACACGATGGTCAGACGCAGCGCCGTCAGCCGCTGCTCGGGGGGCAGAACATTGAATTCGCGGCGGATGATCTTGCGCCGATGAAAGCGGACCAGCAGGCTGACCAGCGTCTGTGTGTTGCGGGAAAAGCCGGCCAGATCGCCGTTGGCCAATAGATAATGGCCATGCTTGTGATAACCGCTGTGGGATATCGCCAGACCGATTTCATGCAGCATGGCAGCCCAGCGCAAGGCGTCGATGTCTGGGGTTTGCCCGAGCGCCCATTGTTCACGCAGTTGGTCCAGGAAGCCCAGCGCGGTGGTGCAGACACGGCTGGCCTGGCCGCGGTCGGCATGGTAGAGCTGCGAGAGAGCCTCGGCCGTATGGTTGCAGACATCCTGGCGTCCCCGGCGTCCCGCGGCCAGTTCGTCAAGCAGGCCTTCGCGCAAGGCGCCGTCGCAGGGAAGCATGCGCTCGATTCCCAGCGCCGCGAACGCCGCGCTCAGAATGACGGCGCCGCCGGCAAACACCTGCTGACGTTCCGCCGCCAGATCCGGCAGGTTGAGCCGGTCCACTCGACCCGCGCGGATCAGGCGATCGCGTAGATCCGCAAGGCCGGCCGCATCGATGTCCGGTGTGTTGCGCAGCGTCTGCACCATCGCCGCGACCGCTCGGATCGAGCCGGAGGTGCCGATGGCTTCATGCCACCCGGCAGCGCGGAAGTTCGCGGCGACCGGCTGGAACTCGAGGCGTGCGGCGGTTTCGGCTGCCTGCCAGCGCTTGGCCGTGATGCGCCCGTCGCGGAAGAATCGCTGGCTGTAGGTGATGCAGCCCATATGCAGGCTTTCCATGCAGATGGGGTGAAT
>DQBD01000009.1:10838-11137 GCA_003526065.1 Gammaproteobacteria bacterium
GGCCGTCTCCCAGTACGATTTCGCTGCTGCCCCCGCCGATGTCGAAGACCAGTCGCCGGTTCGCCGGGGGGCCCAGGGTGAAGCTCACTCCCCGGTAGATCAGGCGCGCCTCTTCCTGACCAGAAATGACTTCGATCGGATGGCCGAGCACCTGCCCGGCCTGTTCGAGGAAGTCGACGGCACGGAAACCGCGGCGCAACGTGTAGGTGCCGACGGCGCGGATGTGCTGCGGCGGGATGTCACGCAGGCGGTCGCCGAATCGGCGCAGTGTCTCCAGCGCCCGCTGCTGGGCCTCGGGC
>DQBD01000009.1:11316-11567 GCA_003526065.1 Gammaproteobacteria bacterium
CGCAGCCGGTCGATGACCTGGATATGTTGGCCCAGACGGCGGGCGAGAATGAGGTGAAAGCTGTTCGAACCCAGATCCAGGGCCGCGAAATGTCCCGCGGGATCCCCATTTGGCGGGGCGGTAATGCCTTGAGGTAGCGGCTGTGGCTCCATGGACCATCCGAAGGTTGAGTCAGACGATGGATGAGCGCTCCACGGATCATCGGGATGGGACCGTGTTGGCGGTGGGTCAGGGATTCGAACCCTGGAAGG
>DQBD01000009.1:11822-12400 GCA_003526065.1 Gammaproteobacteria bacterium
AGTGCATTCAACCGCTCTGCCAACCCACCGTGAGCGCGAAACTCAGGCAGCGCCAAGGATACTGAAATGCTCTGGTTGACCGCTACCTTGACAGGAACTTCTCTATTGGTCTTGAGTCTTTTAGACTGAAGACGGTTTCCATTTGCTTTCATCGACGAGGGATGCAATCCATGTCCACGCCTCGACCCCATGTTGTCCACGACACTTCGGTTCGTGTCGCTGATAACAAGCTGATTCGTAACACCTATACCCTGCTCGCCATGACGCTGTTGTTCAGCGCGGGAACGGCTGGGCTATCGATGATGCTCAACCTGCCGCATCCCGGCGTGCTGATTACCCTGGTTGGCTATTTCGGGCTGCTCTTTCTGGTGACCCGCTTGCGCAACAGCGCGTGGGGGCTGGCCGCCGTCTTCGGTCTCACGGGTTTTATGGGGCTGACCCTGGGCCCGATCCTGCAGGCGTATCTGACCATGCTTCCGAATGGCAGCCAGGTCGTCATGATGGCCATGGGCGGCACGGGCGCCGTATTCCTGGGCCTGTCGGGCTATGCGCTCAGCTCGCGGCGCGACTTCAGCTTC
>DQBD01000009.1:12639-12839 GCA_003526065.1 Gammaproteobacteria bacterium
CAGCTTCATGGGCGGCTTTCTGACGGCGGGCATCCTGGTCGCGTTCCTGGCGGGCCTGGGTGCGATCTTTTTCCAGCTTCCCGCATTGTCACTGGGCGTCTCGGCGATGTTCGTCCTGCTGATGTCGGGGCTCATTCTGTATGAAACCAGCAATCTGGTACACGGGCATGAGACCAATTACATCATGGCCACGGTGACCC
>DQBD01000069.1:0-24177 GCA_003526065.1 Gammaproteobacteria bacterium
GCGACCTACTGCAACGTGCACGTCTACCGCAACCGGCGCCAGCGTGAGGAGGCCAACCACTTCTACGGTCGCGAGGACGTGCTGCGGCGCGGCCCGGACGGTCGTCTGCGGTTGTTCCGGCGCAAGATCGTGCTGGATCAGCGGGTGGTGCTGGACAAGAACCTGTACGTCTTCCTTTGATGACGGAGCTGCCCGCATGAGTCTGAATGCCGTCGAGAAAGTGTTCTGGGAGTTCGGTGCCGATCCGGCGCGTATCGCCGAGTTTCGGGCCGATCCGGACGGCTATCTGGCCGCCTATCGGCTGGAACCGGACGAGCGGGAGATGATCAAGCAGGTTGACCTGAAGGCGCTGGCCGACCGTGGTGTGAGCACGCTGCTGACCATCATGGTGTGGCCCATGCTCAAGGGTCCCGAAGGCATGCCTTTTTCCTATCTTGAGCACATGAACGGCGGCGTCATGCCGCCGCTTCCTGGCATGTCGGCTCCGGCCGGTGCCAATACCACGGAGGCCTGAAGATGGCGCAGATCGTTGGCGGTTTTGTGATGCCGCACGACCCGTTGATCACCGGTAACCCGGAGATCGCTGACCAGAACCAGGTGGAGAAGGTCAACGCCGCCTTCGCGCGCGTGGTCGAACGGGTCAAGGAACTGAAGGCTGATACCGCCATCGTGATCGGTGACGACCACTTCACCATGTTCGGCCCCCATTGCCTGCCGCAGTACCTGATCGGCATCGGTGATATCGAGGGGCCGGAGGAAAACTGGCTGCGCATGGAGCGCCGGCAGGTGCCCAACAATGCGCCGCTGGCCGAGCACATCATGAACTTCGGGTTCGAGCGTGGCTTCGACTGGGCGGTCGCCAAGTCGTTGGTGCTCGATCACGGCACCATGATTCCGATTCACATGGCGGCCACCCCGGCCGGGCTGCGTACCATCCCCATCTACACTGCGGCCGGCGTGACGCCGCTGCTGCGCACCAAGCGCGCCAAGGAACTCGGTCAGATGATCGGCGAGGCGGTGGCCGCGTTCCCGGGTGACGAGCGCGTGGTGGTCTACGGTACCGGCGGCATCAGCCACTGGGTCGGTACCGCCGAGATGGGGCGTGTGAACGAAGAGTTCGATCGCCTGGTGCTGGGCATGGTCGAGCGTGGGGATATCGACGGTCTGGTCAATCTCAGCGACGAATATGTCATCGAGCACGGCGGCAACGGCGCGCTCGAGATCCGCAACTGGATCGTGGCGATGGCGGCCATGCCGGCGGATGTGCGTGGCGAACTGCTAGTCTATGAGCCGATGCCGCCGTGGATCACCGGCATCGGAATTGCCGAATTGAAGCTCGCTGCCTGAGCGGAGGCCCGTCCTGATGAGCCAACTCCCCCTGCGTTACGAAGTCGAGGAATTGATCCACGCCTACGTGCAGTGCATCGATGACGACCAGCTGGAAAGCTGGCCGGACTTCTTTACAGATGATTGTGTGTATAAGGTTATTCCTCGCGAGAACGCCGACGCCGGGTTCCCGGTTTCGGTGATGTTCTGCGACAGCAAGGGCATGCTGCGTGACCGCATTGTCGCGCTGCGTAAGGCCAACATCTACGCGCCTCATTTCTATCGCCACCTCGTCAGCAACGTGCGGGTGCTTGGCGAAGAGAACGGCGTGATTCGTGCGCAAACCAACTATGTTGTGTTTCAGACACTGCTGGATGGCGAGACGCGGATCTACAACGCAGGCAAATACCTGGATCAGATCGTCCGTGTCGACGGCGAGCTGCGTTTCAAGGAGAAGCTGTGCGTGTTCGACACCTATCGCATCCAGACGCTGATGGTGACGCCGATCTGAGGCGGGGCGCCGCAGCGAGTGAAGTCGACAACCGCCCGGTCGGGGGTACACCGACCGGGCGGTTTGCTATGTGATGGGTGGCCCCGCGAGCGGCTGTGCTGGCGCGCTGGCGCCGTCGTGGACAGTCCGGCACGCATCCGCTAGCATCCCGGCCCTCCCTCGGTGTCACGTTAAATCCAAGTTTCTTGAGTGAGGAAAACGATTCATGAGCGACCAACATTCGAACGTCAGTTCCCTGCTGTTCGAGGAGGCGGCGGCGCTGGATGAACAGCGCTGGGACGACTGGCTTGCGCTGTTCACGCCCGACGTCGAGTACTGGATGCCGGCCTGGGACAGTGAGCACGAGATGACGCAGGATCCGACCTCCGAGATCTCGCTCATGTACTACAGTGACCGGAGTGGCCTCGAAGATCGCGTCTGGCGCATCAAGTCCGGCATGTCGTCGGCATCGACGCCGCTGCCGCGCACGTGCCACCTGGTAGCCAATATCCGCGTCGGCAGCGTGGTCGACGGCCTGTTGCAGGTCAAGGCCAACTGGCAGGCCAACGCCTATCGGCACGAGAAGACCGACTTTTTCTATGGCCGTTATGAGTACGGTCTGCGCGAGGAGGGGGGCTCACTGCTCATCGCGCGCAAGAAAATCGTGCTCATGAACGACGTGATTCCGTCCGTGGTCGACGTCTACAACGTGTGAGCATGCTCTCGTTGTGCTCGCGGCCTCGGTGTCGGGGGACGACGCCGGGGCCGTTTCCGTTTCGATAGCCGCCGCGGGGATGTGGCGGCAATAGGCCCGCAAAGGAAGTGCAGATGTTCGGACTCTTCAAGCGTCGGCCCAAGACGCCGGGTGTGGCGCGGCTCGAGCCGCTGGGTGTCGATGTCACGGTGCCGGTCAACCAGAGCGTGCTGCAGGCCGCACTGGAGGCGGGCGTGGATTTTCCGCACAGCTGCAAGGTCGGTACGTGCATGGCCTGCCGCAGCCGATTGGTTGAGGGCAAGGTCAAGGCCATCCGTGACTTCTCGTACGTGCTCAGCGCCGAGGAACTGAAGGCCGGTTACATCCTGGCCTGTCAGGCAAAGCTCGCGCCAGGCGACCGGATCGTGCTTGAGGTCGATATTGACAGTCAGCGGCCACACTTCCCGCAGCTGACCTGTGACGGTCGCATCACTGCCCAGACGGCGCTGACGCACGATATTGTCGAACTGCGGGTGGCGGTGGACCAGCCGTTGCAGTACGCCGCAGGCCAGTACGCAACGCTGCGTCCGGCGCACATTGAACGGGCCCGCGAGTACTCGTTCGCCGCGGCACCCACCCCGGGTGGTGACAACGAGTTGCGGTTTTTCATCCGCAAGACCCCGGGCGGTCAATTCACCGGCTGGTTGTTCGAGCAGTCCCGGGTTGGCGAGACACTGGAGCTGACCGGTCCCGGCGGCGATTTCTGGTTGCGCGCGGCGGAGGCGCCGCTGGTGTTCGTGGCCGGGGGCAGTGGCTTGGCACCGGTGTTGTCGGTGCTGGAAGACGCGGCCCGCGCCGGGGTGGCGCGCGACGCGGTGTTTCTCTTTGGGGCCCGCACGCAGCAGGACCTGTATCAGGTCGATGCCATCGAGGCCATCGCCGGTCGTTGGGCAGCCCAGTTCCGTTTCGTGCCGGTGCTCTCGCACGAGCCCGCGGACAGCGACTGGACCGGCGCCAGGGGCTTGGTTACGGACTATCTGGCCGCACCGCACGTGCCCGACCTGGCGGCCTCCCATGCCTACCTGTGTGGGCCGCCGCCGATGATCGACGCCGCGCTGGCGGTGTTGGCTGCCGCCGGCGTGGCCGATGGGCACGTCCACTACGACAAGTTCCTGGACGCGAGCAACCTGGCCGGTTGACGGTGCGTTGCCGTGGTGTCAGCGGCTCGACATGCCGCCATCCACGGTATAGGTTCCGCCGGTGCAGTAGCGACTTTCAGGGCCGGCGAGAAACAACATTAGATCAGCCACCTCCTGCGGAGTCCCGTAGCGCTGCAACGGAATGCGTTGGCTGATCTGTTCCTTGGCGGCAGCCGGTGCATCGGGCGCAAAGCCGCTTTCCAAAGCGCGCATCATGCGCGTGTCGATGGGGGCGGGGTTGACGGTGTTTACGCGGATGTTCAGCGCCGCGCACTCGTTTGCCGCCGTGCGCATCAGGCCGACCACGGCATGCTTGCTGGCGCAGTAGGCGGACATGTTCTCCGCGCCGCGCAGACCGGCGACCGATGAGGTGATGACGATGCTCCCGCCGCCGCGCGCGGCGATGGCCGGGATGCAGTACTTCAGGCCCAGCCACACGCCGCGCACGTTGACCGCCATGACGCGGTCAAAGGTCTGCTCGTCGTAATCGGTGATCGGTGTCACGGCGCCCTCGATGCCAGCATTCAGGATGGCGATGTCGAGGCCGCCGAAGCGCGCCTGGGTGGCCTGCACGCAGGCCTCCATCTGCTGTGCCTGCGACACGTCGGCGCAGCGGTAAGCGAAGGCCGGGTTCTGTTCGCACATCGCTTTCAGGGGCCCCTCGGCCAGATCGACCAGCATCACGTGAGCGCCCGCGCGTGCCAGCCCGTGGGCTACCGTCTGGCCGATGCCGGCCCCGGCGCCGGTGACCAGCGCCACGTTGCCGTGAAGTTGATGCATGTGTGCCTCCTCGTGCGTTATGTAGGGTTAGGGTGGGCGTGAGTGTGCGCGCCGGCGTCAGGGAAGCGTCGATCGTGCGCCGTCGGACCCTCACAGCCGTGGCGTCGTGTCGCGCCGGCGCGGTCAGGGGGATGTCCTGCGGCGACACCGTGAGTGGTGCCTTGGCTGCTGGCCGGGGGCCGTGGCTGGACGCCGTCATCGCGGGGGGCGCCTGACACCGGGGCAAGCCCGTGATCAAGGCGGTGCGGTGGGCCGAGGCGGTTCCGGCCGCGCCCTGGCCTGTGTGCTGTGGCGCGCCGGACACGATTCTGACGGGCGAGCTGCCTGCCAGCGCCGCCGCCCCCGTGCGCCCACGGGGCGGACGCCGGGGTACGCCACGCGCCAATGGGCGCGTGCTGGCGACAGGTTCGCCTGGACAGCGCGGTCGCCTAGGTTGTCCTGGCGGTGTCGCCGAGCCAGCGTGGCCAGCCGGCCCGGTCGTTGGCGGCCATCGCCAGTTGCTGTTCGGCCGGGTTGGCGTAGTGGCGGTCCCAGTTTTCGAGCCGAGGGCGGGCGATGACGCGCTCCCACAGCGGCGGCGCGAATGAGGCCAGAAAACAGGCCACGATGCTGGGCATTTGCGGCGCCTCGGTGTACGGGCGCAACAGTTCGTAGTGCTTGTCCGGGTCCAGGTGGTGCTCGGAGTGCGTCGATATCTCGAACGATACGGCGCGGCTGAAGGTATTGAGGTGGTTCCAGGAATGGTGCGGCAGCAGGGGGGTGCCCGGTTCGCGTACCAGCCCGTAGTGCTGGGTGTAGTTGAAGCCGCCCAGGATGAGGAAGCACACCGCCCAGGTAGCCAGCAGCCAGGGCAAGCCGGCTGGCCCGGCCAGCCAGACGAAGGTGCCGATCCATACCGCCTCGCTGACCAGTGCCCAGACCACGCGGCTGCGCCACCACCATACCGAGTGATCGCGCTTGGCGAGGCGGGCCTTTTCGAACTGGTAGGCCTTGACCGTGCCGTCGACGATGGAACGCCAGACGAAGCGGTATACCGACTCGCCGCGGATGGGGGTGTCGGAGTCGTCTGCGGTGCCGACGAATGGGTGGTGGCCGTGCACGTGATTGAGGTCGTTCATCGGCAAGCCGAACACCGTCAGGTACAGGCTGCAATAGGCGATCTCGAGAGGGTGCTTGCGGTGCATCAGTTCGTGAGCGGACGGCAGGCCGCCCAGGGCGCTGAGGAACGCCACCGCGATCATGGCGCCGAGCATGTTGAACCAACCCAGGTCACCGGCGCGAATGTGCAGCGCGAACAGCACCCACAGCGTCAACATCAGGGGCAGTTGCAGGTACAGCACGCCGTTGTAGAACCATTTGCCGGCACCGCCGCGCAGGCTGTGGTCGGCGCCGGCGGTGAAGTCCAGCAACGCCAGGCTGACGAAGCCGGCCAATCCCAGCCATACCCAGTAACCGCCCAGGTAAAGGCCAACGATGCCGTTGCAGAGCATGGCCGTGGCGATCAGGTAGCGCGCGTATTCGCCGATCCGTGGCATGGTGTTTCTCCCTGTGTTTTGACTGATAACCGACCAGTTGGTTGGTAACGAAGCGCCGCCACCTGTCAAGAGCGATCGGCAAAAAATGTGGATTTTTTCCGCATTGCTCAATTGCCACGCGGGTTTTTTGTGCGTATGGTAGCGCCCGCGCCGTTTCCCGGACACATGTTCGGGGAGGCCAGGGATGAGCCTACGCAATAGGGGGAGCCTAGATGCAAACGCGTGCTGCCGTGATTCGCGAGCCCAAGGGCCAGTTCACGGTTGAGTCTGTCAACCTGGCGGACCCGGCCGATGACCAAATTCTGGTACGGGTCGTCGCGGCCGGGATGTGCCATACGGATCTTTCCATTCGGGACCAGCTGTACCCGGTGCCGTTGCCGATGGTGCTCGGCCACGAAGGGGCAGGTGTGGTGGAGAAGGTGGGTCGCAACGTGCGCAAGGTGGTCCCTGGGGATCACGTGGTGCTCACGTTCTACAGTTGTGGCCTGTGTGAAAACTGCCTGGCCGGGCAGTCATTGTCGTGCCTGAACGCCTTCGGAATGAATTTCGGGGGGCGCACGCCGGATGGTCGCTGCACCATTCACGCGCACGACGAAGAACTCGGTTGCAGCTTCTTCGGTCAGTCCTCGTTCGCCACCTACGCGCTGTCCTACGAGCGCAACACCGTGAAGGTGGACAAGGACGTGCCGCTGGAGATTCTCGGTCCCCTGGGCTGTGGAATTCAGACCGGCGCCGGATCGGTGCTCAACGCACTCAATCCGCCTGCCGGCAGCGCCATCGCCATTTTCGGTGCGGGGGCGGTCGGTCTGAGTGCCGTCATGGGTGCCGTGGTGGCCAATTGCACCACCATCATCTGTGTCGACATCAAGGAAAATCGACTGCAGCTGGCCAAAGAGCTGGGTGCCACGCACGTCATCAACGGCGCCCAGTGCAACCCGGTCGAGGAAATCCAGAAGATTACCGCTGGCCTCGGCGTGCCTTACATGCTGGAAACGACCGGCAACGCCAAGGTGCTCGAGGGGGCGGTATTCAGCCTGGGCATGGGTGGGGTCGGCGGCATCGTCGGTGCGCCCGCGATGGGGACGACGGTCAGCATCGACGTCAATTTCATGCTCTTCAATCGCACCCTGCGCGGCATCATCGAGGGTGACAGCAACTCGGATGTGTTCATCCCGCGGCTGATCGAACTATATAAGCAGGGGCGTTTCCCGTTCGACAAGCTGATCAAGTTCTACAGCTTGGATCAGATCAACGAAGCGGCCGCGGATTCCGAGGCCGGTGGTACGCTCAAGCCCGTGCTGCGCATGAGCTGATGTGTGTGAATGGTTGCTTGCCGAGGCGAGCAACCGTCAGGGAGACCCTGCGTGGTCAGGGTTTGAGGGAGGAGGGAGCGTCGTTCAGACGGTTGCTCAGATTCCAACGTCGGGAGGGATTACCCAATATGCAAAAGCAAGGTGTCAATCGGGTTCGTTCGGCGCTGCCGACCGGTGTAGCAGCCCTGCTCGGATCGGCCATTCTGGCCCCGAGCCTGGCGCAGGCGGTCGATTTTTCTTACTCCGGCTACATTCGTGAGCATCTGTCGGTCAATCTGCAGGACAGCAACGAATTTGAGCCGAAGGCATTTGCCGATCCATACGGTCTGACCTTGTCTGGTGGCCAGCAGGACGGCCAGGGCGAGCTGTCGATGTGGCGTCACAGCGGCAAGCTCGAAGCGGCGCTCGACTTTGGGCCTTTCCAGATCGCTGGCGTGGGACGCATCGCACGCGAGACGCGGACCAGCTACGAGCGTGGCCTGCAGAACACCAGCAAACTGCAGCCGGCGCTGGTCACGTTCGGTGCGGGTGGTGACGCCGTGGTGGGCCCGCTGCTGGGGCTGCCTCCCGGAGCGCTGATCGACGCGCAGGGCTTTGCCAACGCCTCCGCATTCAGTTCGGACACCATGAACTTCCTGCTGGGAACGCCCGGGTGCGTGCCCGTGTGTGCGTTCGCCCCCGGCTTGCCTGGCTTCGGCGCGGGCACCCAGGATGACCTGGTGCTGGACGACTACGACTCCACTGAATTGCGCGAGCTGTACACCACCTTCACGCTTGCCGAGCGGTTTCACTTCAAGCTCGGTCGCCAGCAGGTCGTGTGGGGCGAGACCGACTTTTTCCGCGCCATGGACATCATCCACGGCTATGACCTGCGCTGGCGTTCGTTCCTGGAGCTGGAGAACGAGGAGCTGCGCAAGCCGCTGATCCTGGCCAACGTCAGCATCGACGTGCCGGAACTGAGCGGTTCGTTGCAGTTGGTGTTCCGCCCCGGTTGGGACAACGGCCATGACATGGGTGATTCCGCGCCCATCAATGGTGGCCGCTGGGCACCGGTGCCGTGGGCCGGTGCGGGCGTGACCAGCTCATTGATCGGTGCCTACAACCACCACCACAACGCAGGCGACGAGAACGACCCCAACTACGGGTTCCGCTGGGCGGGTACGTTCAAGCAGATCGGCTACTCGTTTGCCTACTACCGCGGTCTGAGCACCGACGGCCTGGTGGTGCGTAACCCGGTTCTGGGCGGGGCCACCAATTTCGGGCAGTGGGAAGGCGGCAACTTCCGGTTGACCGAGTTGATCTTCCCGATGGTCGAAACCTACGGTTTCACCTTCAACGCCTACTCCGGCATGCTGGACTCCGTGCTGCGCGGCGAGTTGGCGTTTACGCCGAACAAGCCCTACAACTCGGGAACCAACACCTTCGTTGACCTGTTTTCGTTCCTCGGTGGGGCGAATGCCGCTGCCGGCGGTGCGGCGGGGAACTTCTTCCCCGGCTTCGCGCTGCTGAACGATCCCAACAATCCGGCGAGCAACTACGCTGTCGGCTCCGGCGGTTTCGCCACGACGCCGGGCGGCGTGCCGACCGCTCCGGTCGGTGTGGCTCTGTCGGTGCCTGGGTTGGCTGACGTGGTCGAGAAGGACACCCTCAAGATCATGCTCGGCATGGACAAGAACCTGAACTGGACCATGCACAAGCTGGGCACGTCCCGGCCGGCGTTCTGGACCGTGCAGTTGTTCGACACCTGGATCGTCAACTACGACCGTGACGACGACATCGTCGAGAACTTCGGTTTCGGCGCGGCACGGCGCGAGCACCAGACGATTCTGACCAATGCCTTCTCGTTCCCGTACAAGTACGACACGGTAACGCCGGGGCTCGCGTTCGGTGTGGATTTGGGTAGCTTCGACTCGTTTGTCATTCCGTCGCTGGACCTGCAGTTCGGCGACCACTGGCGTGTGCGTTTCGAGGCTGACTTGTTCTTCCCCCGTCATACCGAGAAAACCAACCTGGGCATGACGGGCAGCGACGCGGACGATGCGCGCCTGCTGGGCACGCTGTCCAACCGCGATCAGTTTGTGGCGCGCATTACGTACCAGTTCTGAGCCAGGCACACAGCCGGGCTCAAGACGGCAGCCGTCGGTCGGACGAGGAAGGTCGACCGACGGCGTGTCCGGATACACATAATCATATTTAGAGTGAGGGACATAGGATGGTCAAAAAGGACGTTACCCGCCTGGTCGCAGCCACCGCGTTGGCGGCAGGGCTGTCGTGGGGGCCGCATGCCATGGCCGAAGAGGTGGCCGAGGGCACGCTGCTGAACGCGGCGACGATTGACGGTTTGTTGGACAAGACGCTGGAGGGAACCCCCATCCGTGATGTTCTGGTCGGCCAGCAGGAAAAGATGATCCGTGAGTACGGATGGCAGATGAAGCTGGTCAAGGCCAAGCCCGTCAACGTGACCACCGGCGTGGTTGAGCTGACCGAGCAGTACAAGGGCCAGGCCTCGCTGGACGCCAACAAGCGTCTGGTGAACTACACCACCGGTGTCCCGTTTCCCGACATTGACGTGGCGGACCCGGACGCGGGCTACAAGCTGGCCTACAACATCCTTCGCTTCGGCTGGTTGGGCGATGCGATGAACTTGCAGCCGCTCAACTTCCTGATCATCGACGGCAAGAAAGGGCTGGAGAAGGAGCAGGGCTGGGTGTACCGGCGCTACCTGATGTCAGGCCGGATGAGCGCGCCGCACGTGGAAGACGAGAGCATCGCCAAGTACGAAGCGCTTATCAATGTGTATCCGAACGATACGCGTGGTCTTGGCCTGCTCACGGTCAACTACGCGGATGGCCGTCTGCCGGACGTCTACGCGTACGTGAAGAGCCTGCGCCGCGTGCGACGGCTGTCGAGCGGCGCCTGGGCCGATCCGGTGCAAGGAACCGACCTGCTGTTCGATGACACGTTCGGCCTGAACCTTGACCCGACCTGGTACGACAACTGGAAAGTGCTCGGCAAGCGTCGTGCGCTGGTTGTCGATCACTCGGTGCTGCCGGCGTTGGACGAGAGCGCCAGTGGGCAAGCCAAGTACCCGTTCATGCGGCTGGATGAGCCGCCGTACTGGAATTTCGTGGAGGACAACTACGAGATCCAGGACGTCTACGAGCTGGAAGGCACCCCGAAGAGCAACCACCTGGTCAGCCGTCGACACATGTTCGTCGGCGCCACCATGGGTGCGCCGAAGATGTATTGGCAGGACCACTACGATCGGAAGGGCCAGCACTGGCACACGGAGTTCATTTCGTACAAGGACTGGAAGTGGGATGACGGGCGCACCGGGCCGACGGTCACGGGCGTGGTGATCGCAGACGTGCAGCGTCTGCACGCCACCGCGTTCGGGTATTCTTCGGGCTTCCATCACAACCCGCCTGATGCGCGGGCAGCGGATTACGCGCCCGAAGCACTGCCGCGTATGCTGCAGTAACCTGTGTTGACGGGCTGGCTGCGAAAGTGGCCAGCCTGGGTGATGCCGCCGCATCCGTGCGGCGGCTTTTTTTTTGTGCTTGATGTGTAGTGTCGATTGGCGTGCTTGCTTGGATGCAGGCACTAAATGATTAGTCTTTCTAGACGAGGCGAATTGGAGATGTCGCAGCGGTCGATGGGTTCGAAAGTCTGGGCGATTTTGTCGCCTGTGTTAGTGGTGATCGCGTTGGGGGCGCTATCGACGGTTCGCCTGGAGGTGCCGCGGATCGTGATCGACACCCCCGTGATTGAGACCCGTGACCGTTTCATGGGCTTGGCGGTAGTGGATGATGTGATTTGGGTCGTGGGCAAGGACGGCAAGATCGTTCGCAGTGAGGACGCAGGCAAGTCCTGGGTCAGTCAGAGCACTGGCCTGAACACCAATTTCCAGTCGATCGCTGCCTGGGACGAGCAGACTGCCGTGGTGGTGGCCAATGCCGGCAAGGGCTTGATCACCAGTGACGGGGGGCAGACCTGGGAAGAGGTCAGCCTGCCCGTGTCGGATATCGGCAGTGGCAAGGTTCTGCGGGTGCGCCTTGATCCCCAGGGGCGCGCCTGGGCCGTTGCCGAACTGAACGTGATCATGCGCTCCGATGACCGCGGCCGCACCTGGCAGCGGGTCACCCAGGACGACAACGACGCGGCGTGGAACGACATCGCATTCTCCGGGCCGGGTTCGGCCTGCGCGGTAGGTGAGTTCGGACGCGTGGCCTGCACCGTCGACGACGGTGCCACCTGGGAGGAGCGCCCCGTCGATCTCGAGCCAAGCTTGATGTCGGTCCGCTTTCGCGATGCGGAGCATGGCCTGGCCGTCGGGCTCAGCGGCACGGTGCTGGCCACGGACGACGCGGGTGCGAACTGGCGCGTGGTGGAGGTGCCCGAGCTGGATCAACACCTGTTTGACGTCATCTGGACCGGCACGCGCTGGATCGCCGTCGGCGACAAGGGCGTCATGTTGACCGGTGACGCCGGTGCCACGCACTGGGAAACGGGCCGCGTGCAATCCGGAGACTTTTCCTGGCACATCGCGCTTGCGCGGCAGGGTGCCGGGTTCGTCACGGTGGGTCTCAACGTGGGCCGCTGGGAGGCCGGTCAGTGGGAACTTTTCGGCCCACGACGGCACTGAGCGGCCTGGCAAGGCCGACTGCACTGGATTACCGCACGGCACGTGCGTAACAAGCTAAGGATCAGCTAATGCAGCAAGCGACTCGGGTGGAACGTTTCGCCGCGTTCTGTATTGAGCGGCGCAAGACCGTGGTGGCGGTCATTCTGGCGATGACGGCGGTTTTCGCCTACTTCGCGGCGCACGTGGAAATCAAGACCATCTTCCACGACCTGTTGCCCAAGGGGCATCCGTTCATCGAGATCAACGACAGGTACAACGAGCGTTTCGGTGGGCCGAACATCGTATCGATCATGGTGGAGGCGGAGGAAGGCGACATCTTCCAGCCGAAGGTGCTTGAGCGCATCAAGCAGATCACCGATGAAATGTACATGGTGCCGGCGATCAACCAGTTCCAGGTGATCTCGCTCGCATCGCGCAAGCTGCGTTCGATCCGCTCGTCGACCATGGGCATCGAGACCACGCCCATGATGTGGCCCGACCTGCCGCAAACGCAGGAGGAAATCGAGCTGCTGCGCGAGAACGTGCTGTCCAACCCGCTGGTTTACGGCCGCTATGTGGCACCCGACCTGAAGTCCGCGCTCATCACGGCCGACTTCATCGATCGCCTGATCGACTACGAGGAGCTGTACGACTCGGTGATGGCGATCGCCGAGAGGTTCGATGGCGATGGCGTCAACGTGCGTGTAGTGGGTGAGCCGTTGCTCACCGGCTGGGTCATGCACTACCTGCCGGAAACCTTCAACCTGTTCCTGATCACCGTCGCCATCATGGCGGTGCTGCTGTTCGTCACAGTGCGAACCTGGCGCGGCGTGCTGTTGCCGATGCTTGCCGGTGCGGTAAGTGCAATCTGGGCGCTTGGCATCGCCAGCATCGTGGGCGTCAACTTCGACCCCCTGATCATCGTGGTGGCGTTCCTGGTCACCGCGCGCGCCATCTCGCACGCCGTGCAGATGCTGGCGGCGTTCGATGACGAGCTCGAGCGCGGTTACGCGCCGCGCGATGCCGCGTCCAAGGCGTTGGTGGCGCTGTTCCGGCCCGGCATGTTGGGCGTGGTGACCGATGCGGTGGCAGTTGCCATCGTGGCGGCCATGCCCATGCCGCTGTTGCAGAAGACCGCCTTCGTGGGCGCCGTGTGGCTGGGAACCATCGGTGTGTCGGCCGTGGTCCTGGTGCCGACCATGTTGTCCTGGGTCAGCAAGCCGCACGCCGCCGCGTTTCCCTTTGACACCTACCGTTGGGTTCTTCGCCCGCTGCTGAACACCTGCGGCAACCTGCTGCAGGGGCGCCGGTCGGTGGTCGTGTTGGGTCTGGCGGTGATCGTGCTCGGGGTCTCCGGCTACTACGCCACGCGGGTCACCGTGGGTGATGCGTTGCCGGGGACGCCGTTGCTGTGGCCGGATCATCCTTACAACGTCGATGCCAAGGCCATCAACGACACGTTCCAGGGCAGTGACCAGATGTTCGTGGTCATCGACGGCGAGGGGCCGAATGCCCTCAAGAATCCCGAGCTGCTGGCCAACGTCGACAGCTTCCAGCGTTACCTGGAGGCGCAGCCACAGATCGGCGGCACGGTTTCCATGGTCGATTTGATCGGCCCGATCAATGCCAACCTGCACGAGGGCAACCGGCGGTTCGAGGAGCTGGGTCCCACGGCGGACATCAACGGCGAGTTGCTGTTCATGTACATGCAGGGCACGGACCCGGGCGACATGGACCGTTTCGTCGACGCCGATTTCAAGGACGGCGCGGTGACGATGTTCTTCCGCGATCACAAGGGCGACACCATCCGCACCGCGGTGTCCCGTATCGAGGAGTACATCGAGAACAACCCGCTGCCGGGTGACTCGGAGTACAAGCTGGCCGGCGGACTGGTTGGCGTATTGGCCGCGGTCAACGAGGAAGTGTTCGCCCGCCAGGTGGAAAGCATTGCGCTCGCGCTGCTGACCTTGTTCGTCCTGTCGGCGATCGCCTACCGATCCACCGTTGCGGGTCTGTTCTTTATGCCGCTGGTGGTGATGTCGAACACCATTACCTTCGCCTTCATGGCGTGGAAGGGGATCGGCATGAATATCAATACGCTGCCGGTGGCTGCGCTCGGCATCGGCTTGGGCGTAGACTATGCGTTCTACGTCGTGGACGGTGTAAAAGAGCGTTTCAAGGAAACCGGCGACGTGATGTCGGCGATCCGCGGTTCGCTGCTGACAGCCGGCCGCGGTGTGTTGATCACCGGCGGTACGATGATCGCCAGCGTATTGGTGTGGCACGCATCGTCGCTGAAGTTCCAGGCGGAGATGGGCCTGTTGATGGCGCTGTGGCTGACGGTATCGGCGATCAGCTCGCTGCTGCTGATCCCGGCCAT
Organism: Gammaproteobacteria bacterium; assembly: GCA_003526065.1. Next base: position 14,342 of record DQBD01000069.1, read on the forward strand.
GATCTACGTGTTCCGGCCGGGGTTCGTGTTTGGTGAAGGCAAGCCTCAGCACGCCGCCGAGGCAGTGCCGGCGTGAGGCGTCTGCGGTCGGGCGCAGCCTGACCGCAGCATTTTTCGAATGGGGAAGACATGTCTGATTTGATCAAGTTGTGTAAGACCTCCGACGTGGAACCGGGGCAGGCTCTGCAGGTGGATGTCGAGGGTTTGCCCGCGCTCGCCGTGTACAACCTCGAAGGTGAGTACTACGTCAGCAACAACATGTGCACGCATGGCATGGCCTGGATGACCGATGGCTATGTCGAGGGCGACGAGGTGGAGTGTCCCTTCCATGGGGGGCGTTTCAACATTCGCACCGGCGAGCCGACGGCCTTCCCGTGTGTAGTACCCCTGCAGACCTACCCGGTGACCGTGGTCGACGGCGAGGTGTGCATCGAGCGTCCGGCGGCCTGACGCCGGTCGCCTTCATCGGCTCAAGGGATTTGCTTTGACTTCGCTTGAATTGTCTGCGCTGGCCCCTTCGGAACAACACTTCCTGGCCAGCAAGTTGCTGAGTGACTATGTCGAGTGCATCGACGATGACCGGCTCGAGGAATGGCCGGATCTGTTCGTCGACGACTGCGTGTACCAGGTCATCGCGCGAGAGAACGCGGATCGCGGGCTGCCGACCTCCGCCATGTTCTGCGACAGCCGTGGCATGTTGCGTGACCGTATCGTTGCCTTGCGTCACGCCAACATCTACGCAAAGCACTACTACCGGCACGTGTTGAGCAACGTCAACGTCAAGGGCGTGCAAGACGGCGAGTTGTTGGTGCAGAGCAACTACGTGGTGTTCCAGACGTTGGTCGAGGGCGACACCCAGATCTTTAATGCTGGTAAGTACATCGACCGCATGGTCGCGACACCCGATGGCCTGCGCTTGAAGAGCAAGCGGGTCGTGTTCGACACTTACCGTATTCCCAACCTGCTGGTGACCCCTCTTTAAGCGGTCGCGCAGGCTGGCGGTAGCCAGTCGTTGAACGGAGACTCCCCATGAACGCAATCCGTGAACCCGCGCTCGGGCACCTGCGCTGGCCGGAGGCCGGTGGCAGCCGGGTGCCGTACGGTGTGTTTACCGATCCGGCGGTGTATGAGCTTGAGCAGCAGCGTATTTTCCGCGGTGAAAGCTGGTCTTTCGTCGCGCTGGAAGCCGAGATCGCCAACACCGGCGACTACAAGTCGACCTTCGTCGGCGACACGCCGGTGGTGGTCAGCCGCGCCGAGGACGGTTCGGTCCATGCCTATGTCAACCGCTGCGCGCACCGCGGTGCCGCCATTTGTCGAGAGCTGCGCGGCAACGTACAGAACCACTTGTGCGTCTATCATCAGTGGGCCTACGACCTCAAGGGCAACCTGATCGGCGTGCCGTTCCGGCGCGGGCTGAACGGCCAGGGCGGTATGCCGGCCGACTTCGACATGAAGCAGCACGGCCTGCAGAAGCTGCGGGTCGAGGTGTTTGCCGGCCTGGTGTTCGCCAGTTTTTCCACGACCGTGGAGCCGCTGACCGACTACCTCGGGCCGATGGCAACGCAAGCGGTCGAGCGCATCATGCGCCGTCCCATCAAGGTCCTGGGTGACCAGCGCCAGTATGTGGGTGGCAACTGGAAGCTGTATGCGGAGAACACGCGCGATCCGTACCACGCCAGCCTGCTGCACCTGTTCCATTGCACCTTCGGCCTGTATCGCTCGAGCCAGAAGGGCGTGAGCGTGATGGACGACAAGCATCGCCACTCGATGCTGACCGCGATGCGCGGCACCGACGACGGGCAGCTTGACGACTACAAGGACACGCGCACCTTCAACTCCGACTTCACCCTGGCCGATCCGTCGGTGCTGGCGGGGCGTCCGGAGTTCGACGACGGCGTCACCCTGGTGATCCTGGCCGTGTTCCCCAACCTGGTGGTGCAGCAGATCGCGAATACCCTGGCGGTGCGGCAGATCATTCCCCGTGGCGTCGACAAGTTCGAGCTGGTGTGGACGCAGTTCGGGTATGCCGACGACGATGCCGAGATGGATGTGATCCGCAACAAGCAGGGCAACCTGATTGGGCCGGCCGGCCTCATTTCCATGGAAGATGGCGAAGCGGTCGAGATCGTGCACCGTTCGATCGTGCGTGACCAGGACAAGACGTCGTACATCGCCATGGGTGGCGAGCAGGCCAAGGATGCCGATCATCTGGTGACAGAGGGCAGCATCATCGGTTTCTGGGAGTACTACCGGCAGGTCATGGGCTGGTAGGGGTCGACTGGGAGGAGGTTTGGGTATGTCGGGTAAAGTTGTTGATTTTTATATTGATTTCACGAGTCCGTTTACGTACTTGTGCAACATCAAGCTGCCCGATCTGGTAGCCAAGTACGGCTACCAGCTCAACTACCATCCCATCGACATCCCCACGGCCAAGCTGGCGGCGGGCAACTATGGCCCGTCGAACCGGCAGGTGCCGGCCAAGATCAAGGCGCTGATGCAGGATCTGCATCGCTGGGCGGATCACTACGGCGTGCCGTTCACCTTCCCGAAGGGTCTCAAGGCCTGGCGCATGAACATCGGGACGTTCTTTGCCATTGAAAACGGCAAGGCGCGCCAATATGTAGACGAAGCCTACCGCCTGGTTTGGGCGGAAGGGGTCGACCCCGACGACGATGGCGTGTTGCGTGGACTGGCCGAATCGGTGGGTCTTGATGTCGATGCGTTCATGGCCTATGTCGCGTCCCGAGAGGGCGAGAAGGCCTACGAGGCGTCCCGCGTCGCCGCGCATGCGCGCGGTGTGTACGGGGTGCCAATCATGATCGCCGACGATCAGATCTGGTGGGGTAACGATCGGTTGATGTTCGTGGAGGAATACCTCAAGGCCCACGCAGCCTGAGGCGCACTGCGAGACAAACCAATGCCTATCTACGAGTACGTGTGTGGCGCCTGCGGGGTGCAGCGCGACGTGATGCAGAAGGTCAGCGAGCCCGCCCTGACCCAGTGCCCCCAGTGCGGTGCGGAAGCGTTTCAGAAGCAGGTCTCGGCAGCTGGGTTTCAGCTCAAGGGGAGCGGCTGGTACGTGACCGATTTCCGCGGCAACAAGGACAAGTCTGCAAGCAGCGCAGGCGGAGCTGCGAAGGACGGTACGTCCGGTGGCGCCGGCGAGGCGTCCGCCGCTGCCACCACCAGCACCGCCAGCAGCGCCCCCGCCAGCACGGCGGCGCCGGCAGGCTGAGGCAATTTCAGCAGGCGCCAGGCTGGCGAGGTCATCGGCCGCGCCGGTCTGGCGCCTTTTGTCGTTTTTTGCATGCGGTCGGCGCCGTGCCGGCCGCCCAATCATAAGCAGCGGAGCCGTCAGTGCGTAGCGTGTATTGCGGGTTGGTCGACGGTGCGGCCCTGGGTCAGACCGTTACCTTGTGCGGCTGGGTCCATCGTCGGCGCGACCATGGCGGGGTGATTTTCATCGACCTGCGTGACCGCGAGGGTCTGGTGCAGGTGGTGATCGATCCGGACACCGATGAGGCGTTCCGGACAGCCGAGCAGGTACGTTCGGAGTTCGTGTTGCAGGTGTCGGGGCGGGTGCGCCGGCGGCCGGCGGGCACCGAGAACCCGGGCATGCGCAGCGGCGAGATCGAAGTGCTGGCCAGCCACATCGAGGTGCTGAACGCCGCGCAGACGCCGCCGTTTCAGGTGGACGAGGACGAGGTCCACGAGGACAAGCGGCTGCGTTACCGCTACCTCGACCTGCGCCGGCCGGTCATGCTCGAGCGCCTGCGTCTTCGTTCGCGCATCAGCGGCTGGCTGCGGCGCTTCCTGGAGAACGACGGCTTCATCGAGGTCGAAACGCCCATTCTGACCCGTGCCACGCCGGAAGGCGCGCGGGACTATCTGGTGCCCAGCCGTGTGCACCAGGGCAGCTTCTTCGCGCTGCCGCAGTCGCCCCAGCTGTTCAAGCAGATCCTGATGATGGGTGGCCTGGACCGCTACTTCCAGATTGCCCGCTGTTTCCGGGATGAGGACCTGCGCGCCGATCGGCAGCCGGAGTTCACACAGCTCGACATCGAAGCGTCCTTCCTGGACGAGGACGCCTTCATGGCCATCATGGAGACGATGATCCGTGGCCTGTTCCGCGAGGTGCTGGACGTCGAGTTGCCGGATCCGCTGCCGCGCATGAGCTATGCCGAGGCCATGTCCCGCTACGGCATCGACCGCCCGGACCTGCGCAACCCGCTGGAACTGGTGGAAGTGGCGGATCTGCTGCGCGACACCGAATTCAAGGTGTTCTCGGGGCCGGCCAACGATCCGGACGGTCGCGTGGCGGCGCTGTGCGTGCCCGGCGGCGGCGCCACCATGAGCCGGCGCGATCTCGACAACTACGTGGAGTTCGTCAAGCAGTTCGGCGCCAAGGGCCTGGCCTACATTCGCCTGGCCGAGGGCGCCGACGGCAATGTCGAGTGGCAGTCGCCGATCACCAAGTTCCTGGCCGGACAGACGGTGCAGGCCATCCTTGACCGTGTTGGTGCCAAGGTGGGTGACGTGGTGTTCTTCGGCGCCGACAAGGCGACGGTGGTCAACGGCTATCTCAGTCAGCTGCGCGCCAGGCTGGGCGACGACCTCGGCCTGCTCGAGGACGGCTGGAAGCCGTTGTGGGTGGTCGATTTCCCGATGTTCGAACGTGACCCGGACAGCGGCCGCTGGCAGGCCCTGCATCATCCGTTCACGGCGCCGCAGGTGGCGGATGTCGATGCCCTGCTGGAGCAGCCGGGCCGCTGCCTGTCACGCGCCTACGACATGGTGCTGAACGGCTCGGAGATCGGTGGCGGCTCGATCCGTATCCACCGCCCCGAGTTGCAGCAGGCGGTGCTTGGCCTGCTGGGCATCGATGCGGACGAGGCCCAGGCCAAGTTCGGGTTCCTGCTCGAGGCACTCAGCTACGGTGCGCCGCCGCACGGCGGCATGGCGTTCGGGATCGACCGGCTGGCCATGCTGATGGCCGGCGCCGGTTCCATCCGCGACGTCATCGCCTTCCCCAAGACGCAGCGAGCCCACTGTCCGTTGACGGATGCGCCGTCGCCGGTCGAAGATGCCCAGCTACGTGAACTGGGCGTGCGCGCGGCGCGGAAGGTCGCTGCGCAGTGAGTGCAAGAGCTTGATTTCAGGTTGATCGTTCCATGGCCGGCCATTCCAAATGGGCTAATATCCAGCACCGCAAGTCCGCACAGGACGCCAAGCGCGGCAAGCTGTTCACCAAGCTGATCCGTGAGCTGACCGTGGCCGCCCGTGCCGGCGGCACCGACCCGGCCAGCAACCCGCGCCTGCGCACCGCCATCGACAAGGCGCTGGGTGCCAACATGACGCGCGACACCGTCGAGCGCGCCATCAACCGCGGCGGCGGTGCCGCCGACGCCGACAACTACGAGGCGGTGCGCTACGAGGGGTATGGTCCCGGCGGGGTGGCGGTGATGGTCGACTGCCTGACGGACAACCGCAATCGCACCGTCGGCGAGGTCCGGCACCTGTTCTCGAAGGCCGGCGGCAACCTCGGCACCGATGGCTCGGTGGCGTATCTGTTCGAGGCCCGCGGGGTCATTACCCTGCCGGGTGACGTGTCGGAAGACCGTGCCTATGAGCTGGCGCTTGAGGCCGGCGCCGACGACGTGGCCATGCAGGACGGCAATGCCACCCTGCTGACCGTGCCCGAGCGTCTGCATGAAGTGCGCGAGGCGCTGCTGGGTCTGGATGTGGTGGTGGAGTCGGCCGAGCTGGTCGAGCAGCCGAGTACGTCGGTCGAGCTGGATGCCGAGCAGACGCTGCAGGTGATCAGGCTGCTGGAGCGGCTCGAGGACCTCGACGACGTGCAGCGCGTGCACTCCAACGCTGAGTTTTCCGACGAAGCCCTGGCGGCTCTGGCCTGACGGCGCCGCGTGACACGCATACTGGGTATCGACCCGGGATCAAGGCTGACCGGTTTCGGTCTGATCGACATCCAGCGTGGTGGCGCGCGGTATGTGGAAAGCGGTGTCATTCGGGTGCCGCCCGGTGCGCTGGACGCCCGGCTCGGCACGATCTTCAATGGCATCAGTGAGTTGCTGGCCGAGTTCCGGCCGGATGCCGTCGCCATCGAGAGCGTGTTCGTGCAGCGCAACGTCGCCTCGGCGCTGAAGCTCGGCCAGGCGCGCGGGGCGGCCATCGTCGCGGCAGCAGTCGCCGGGGTGCCGGTGTCCGAGTACTCTCCGGCGGAAATCAAGCAGCGGGTGGTCGGTAACGGCCGCGCAGGCAAGGAACAGGTGCAGTACATGGTCGGTCGTTTGTTGAGTCTGGCGGTTCCGCCCCGGGCGGATGCGGCCGATGCCCTGGCGGGCGCCCTGTGCCATGCGCACAGCGTGCAGCTGCCGCGCGCCGGTGCCCGGGCGCGATGATCGGTCGCCTGTCCGGCACCCTGCTGGCCAAGTCGCCGCCCGCGTTGCTGGTCGATGTCGGCGGCGTCGGCTACGAGCTCGAGGCGCCGATGAGCACGTTCTATCGCCTGCCGGCCGCCGGCGAGCCGGTGGTGCTGCACACGCATCTGCTGGTCCGCGAGGATGCGCAGCTGCTGTACGGCTTCGCCAGCGAGGCCGAGCGCACGCTGTTCCGCCAGTTGCTCAAGGTCAGCGGCGTCGGTGCCAAGCTGGCGCTGGTCATCCTGTCCGGCGTCGGGGCGCAAGAGCTGTGCGACATCGTCGCCGGCGGTGACGCCGCGCGCCTGGTGCGTGTGCCCGGCATCGGTCGCAAGACGGCCGAGCGTCTGATCCTGGAACTGCGCGAGCCGCTGGCGCGGCTCGGTGCGGTGTCGCCGGCAAGCGCCGCGGTCGCAGCGAGCGGCGGGGGGGATGTGCGTCAGGATGCTGCCAGCGCGCTCGAGGCACTGGGTTACAAGCCGAACGAGGCCCGCGCCGCCCTGCGTGATCTGCCCATCGAGGGTCAGCGCAGCGAGGACCTGATTCGCGCGGCGCTCAAGCGCCTGATGCGGGGCTAAGCGTGGCGATCGAACGCGACGGCATCCTGCAGCCGCAGCCGGCGGCGACCGAGGAGGTCCATGTCGAACACGGCATCCGCCCCGCGCGTCTGGCCGAGTACGTCGGCCAGCCGGCCATCCGCGAGCAGCTGGAAATCTTCATCGGCGCCGCCCGGGCCCGCCACGAGGCCATGGATCACGTGCTGCTGTACGGGCCACCGGGGCTGGGCAAGACCACACTGGCGCACATCATTGCCCACGAACTGGGCGCCGGGCTGCGCACCACGTCGGGCCCGGTGCTGGAACGGCCGGGCGACCTGGCGGCCATCCTGACCAATCTCGAGCCGAACGACGTGCTGTTCGTGGACGAGATCCACCGCCTGAGCGCCACCGTCGAGGAGGTGCTGTATCCGGCACTGGAGGATTTCCAGCTCGACATCGTGATCGGCGAGGGGCCGGCGGCGCGCTCGATCAAGCTGGACCTGCCGCCGTTCACCCTGGTCGGCGCCACCACACGCGCTGGCCTGCTGACCTCGCCGTTGCGGGACCGCTTCGGCATCGTCGCGCGTCTGGAGTTCTACGACGAAGCCGACCTGATGCGCATCGTCCAGCGCGCCGCCGGTCTGCTCGGTTTCGCGCTGGATGAAGGCGGCGCCCGCGAACTGGCGCGTCGCTCGCGCGGCACGCCGCGCATCGCCAACCGGCTGTTGCGCCGGGTGCGCGATTACGCGGAAGTGAAGGGCGAAGGGCGAATTACCGAAGCCATGGCCCAGCGTGCGCTGGACATGCTGGAAGTGGATAGCTGCGGCCTGGACGGCACTGACCGGCGTTTGCTCGACATGATCATGCATAAATTTGATGGTGGTCCGGTGGGCCTGGAGTCCCTGGCGGCGGCGCTCAATGAAGATGCTGGCACCCTGGAAGAAGTGGTGGAGCCCTATCTGATTCAGCAGGGCTTCATCCAACGTACCCCGCGCGGCCGGGCTACCACCAACCATGCCTGGCGGCATTTCGGGTTGCAGCGGCCGCGTAAGGACGGTGATTTGTTTAATGATTGAAAAAAAGCCGCAAAACGGGGAATTTACCCTGCCGGTGCGCGTCTACATCGAGGACACCGATGCCGGTGGCATCGTCTATTACGTGAATTACCTGAAATTCATGGAACGGGCGCGCACGGAATTCATGCGCACCCTGGGTTATCAGCATTATGTGCTGGCCGATGAGAACTTCCAGTTTGTCGTGCATTCGGCCAATGTGCAGTACCGTCAGCCGGCTCGCATTGATGATGCACTGGTAGTGACCGCCCGCTTGAAGCAACTGGGCAAGGCGACGCTGTTTTTCGAGCAGCAGGTTCGCCGGGGTGACACACTGCTTTGCCAGGCCGAGATCAAGGTTGCCTGCGTGAATGCAGATACATTGAGGCCCGCCGGGATCCCGGTGGACCTGTACAACAAATTCAAAGCAGCCAGCGAAGGAGAAGGGCTTAATGGTTGAGGCATCCAGTATGTCCGTCATCAGTCTGATCAGTCATGCCACCATTGTGGTGCAACTGGTCATGGTGCTGTTGGTGCTGGCGTCGTTGACGTCCTGGTACATGATCGTCAGTCGGTATCGGGTAATGGGCCGGGCCCACAAGGCGGGGCGAGCGTTTGAAGAGAAGTTCTGGTCCAGTGATGACCTGGCGTCGCTTTACAACCAGAGCCGCAAGGATCCGGACGTGGACGCAGGCACGGAAGCCATTTTCCGCGCCGGTTTCCAGGAATTCGTGCGCCTGTCGAAAAGCACCCGTGGCGCTGAAGCGGTGATGGATGGCAGCCAGCGTGCCATGCGTGTGGCTCTGCAGCGTGAACAGACCCGCTTGACCAAGCACCTTCCTTTTCTGGCGACAGTGGGGTCCACCAGTCCCTATGTGGGGCTGTTCGGTACCGTGTGGGGCATCATGAACTCATTCATGGCCCTGGCCAACGTGAAGCAGGCCACGTTGAGTGTGGTGGCACCCGGCATCGCCGAGGCCTTGATTGCTACGGCCATTGGTCTGTTTGCCGCCATCCCGGCAGTGATGGCCTACAACCGTTTCTCTGCGCAAAGTGATGCTCTGCTCACCGAAAACGAAATGTTTGCCGAGGAGTTCTCCTCGGTACTGCACCGTCAGGTTCACGGACGCGAGGGGTAAGCCATGAGCGGCGTGAAGATCAGGGTGCCGCGCAAGCTCGTTGCCGAGATGAACGTGGTGCCCTACATCGATGTGATGCTGGTGCTGCTGGTGATTTTCATGGCCACGGCGCCGATGATGACCCAGGGCATCAATGTGGACCTGCCCGACAGCAACAGCGAGCCCATTGATACCACCAAGGATGAGCCGGTGATCATTTCGGTGACCGCTGATGGCAGTTACTACATTGATGTGGGCAGTGACAGCCGCAAGTCTGCCAGCCTGGAAACGGTCCAGGGGCATGCCTTGCGGATTCACAAGCAGAAACCTGCCACCCTGTTTTTGGTCGAAGGCGATGGCCAGGTGGCCTATGCCAAGGTAGTCCAGTTGATGGGTGCCTTGCAGGAAGCCGGCATTACCCAGCTGGGTCTGGTAACGGAACCGCAGGGCAGCAATGAGTGATCGTGGCGCCGCGCTGCTGTTTACCCTGTTCATTCACCTGCTGGTGTTTGGGCTGCTGGTGTTCAGCTGGAGCACCGACCCGGCATTGCACAAGGCGCCGGTGATCCCTCCCCATGTGAAAGCCACCATGGTGGAAACGTCCAAACAGAAAAAGGCGCCGGTGAGCAAGCCGAAGCCGGAGCAAAAGCCAGCGCCGAAACCGGAACCGAAACCCAAGCCAAAGCC
>DQBD01000069.1:24361-26152 GCA_003526065.1 Gammaproteobacteria bacterium
AAGCCAAAGCCGAAACCCAAACCGGAGCCCAAGCCCGAACCCAAGCCTGAGCCTAAACCCAAGCCCAAGCCGAAACCGGAGCCTGCCAAAAAGCCGGCGCCGAAACCGAAACCGGAGCCCAAGCCGGATCCCAAACCGGTCATCCCCGAGATTGAGGAGCCGAGCCTGGAAGAAATGCTGGCCGAGGAAGAGCTGGAAATGGCAAAGCCCGCGGAGCCAGCCCAGCAGGAAACACAAGATGCGGCCAGCAATGCGGATCAGTCGGATGTGGAAGTGGCCAGCTTTACCGATGCCATTTCCGCACAGGTAGGGCAGCGCTGGCGGATTCCCGGCAACTATCGCAACCGGGATGACATCAAGACACAGGTGCGGATTCAGATGATTCCCGGCGGTGAGGTGATCAATGTGTCTGTGGTGAAAAGCAGTGGTTATCCCGATTTTGATGAGTCGGTCATGAATGCGGTGAAGCTGGCCAGCCCCCTGCCGGTTCCAGATGGCCCGCTGTTTGATAAACAGTTTCGCTCACTGGTGATCGAATTTGATCCTGGAGTTGCACAATGAAGTTGGAATATAAGGCACAGAAAATGTGGCGGATTGGCCTGGCGGCCATCCTGATGTTCGGCGCCGTGATGGCCCGGGCAGAATTGCTTATCCGGGTCACAGAGGGCCGGGTGGATGCGGTGCCCATCGCCATCGTGCCTTTTGAGGGTGCGCAGAACGCGCCCGAAGATGTGTCACAGATTGTGCAGGCGGATTTGCACCGCAGTGGCCAGTTCAAGCCATTGCCGGCGGAGGATATGCTCAGCCGCCCGCGCAACGAAAGTGAGGTCATCTACCGGGATTTCCGCGTGCTGGGGGTGGAGTACATCATCACTGGCAGCATGAAGGCCCAGGAGAGCGGTGGGTATGAAGTGAGCTACGCCCTTTTCGATGTGAATCGTCAGGTGAAGCTCATGTCGGAGACCTATCGCCCGCCGGTTTCACAGCTGCGGGATGTGGCCCATGCCATCAGTGACCGGATCTATGAGCAACTCACCGGTATCCCGGGGGCGTTTTCCACCAAAATTCTCTATGTGACGCATAATCGTAGTGACAAAAACCCTTTCCAGCTGCAATATGCCGACGCCGACGGGCACCGTGTTACCACTATCCTGCGTAGCCAAGAGCCGATCATGAGCCCGACCTGGTCACCAAATGGCAGGAAAGTTGCTTATGTCTCTTTCGAGGATGACGGGATGCCGGCCATTTATACCCATGACCTGGCAACCACCAACCGGGAAAAGGTGTCCAGCTTCAGGGGTATCAATGGCGCCCCGGACTGGTCACCGGATGGTCAGAAGCTGGCGCTGACCCTGTCGCGGGACGGTAACCCGGAGATTTACATGCTGGATATCGCCAGTAAGCAGCTAACACGGCTGACCCAGCATTACGGGATTGATACGGAGCCTCGCTGGTTGCCGGATGGTGAGCACCTGGTGTTCACCTCCAGCCGATCTGGCGGGCCCCAGATTTACAAACTGAACATAAATGATAAGTCGGTCCGGCGAGTGTCATTCGAGGGTGCGTATAATGCCCGCCCGGATGTCACGCCTGACGGTCGTTATCTTGTTTATGTACACCGGCGTAATGGAAATTTTAACGTCGGGGTGCAGGACCTCCAGCGGGGTACATTCAATATTGTGACCCGCACAGACATGGATGAATCGCCCAGTGTTGCGCCCAATGGAAGTATGGTAATTTACGGGACGCAAGATCGGGGGACGGGGGTTCTGGAAGCCGTATCCATCGATG
>DQBD01000071.1:0-724 GCA_003526065.1 Gammaproteobacteria bacterium
ACGAGCTGGCGCGCATGCTGGGTGGCCTGAACATCACCGAGCGCACGCGCGCCCACGCCGCCGAAATGCTGACCGCCGCCCAGCAGGCCTGACCATGTCGACCGCGGTCATCGCCCTGCGCCCGGCACGCCTGGCAGACGTGTCGGCCATCCACGCCCTGCTGCGCGAGCAGGCGGCGGCCGGCAATCTGCTGCCGCGCACGCAGGAGAATCTGGTGCGTCACGTGCGCGATTTCGTGGTGGCCGAGCGCGACGGCCAGATCGCGGCCGTGGGCGCGCTCGAGATCATGGGTCCGGACCTGGGCGAGGTGCGCAGCCTGGCGGTGGCGCCGGCCTTCCATCGCCAGGGCATCGGCGAGCAGGTGACGCGCGCGCTGCTGGACCAGGCCCGGATCATCGGCCTCAGGCGCGTGATGGCGCTGACCTATGTGCCGGCCTTTTTCGCGCGACTGGGGTTCGAGGTGGTCAGCAAGGACACGCTGCCGGAGAAGGTGTGGCAGGTGTGCGTGAAGTGCTACAAGTTCAATCGCTGCGACGAGATTGCGGTGATGCGCAACCTGGAACCCGCGGTGCAGGCGGGCTGAGCCTCAGCGCCCTTGCTCGGCGGCCTGCCGCTGGCAGTCGCGGCACACGCCGTGGATGTACAGGCTGTGGTCGGTGACCTTGAAGCCGCGCTCGGCGGCGATGCGCTGCTGGGCCGCTTCGATGTCGTCGTCGCGGAACTC
>DQBD01000071.1:1011-3886 GCA_003526065.1 Gammaproteobacteria bacterium
GTGCCGGTGCCCAGCTCGAACACCGACCGCTCGCTCTCGAAGTGGTGGCGCACCACCATGCCGGCCTGTTCGAATTGCGTCAGCACCCGGTAAATGGTCGCCAGCCCGACTTCCTCGTCGGTGCCCAGCAGGGCCCGGTACACGTCCTCGGCGGTGACGTGCCGTTGGGTGCTGTTCTCCAGGAATTCCAGGATGCGCAGGCGCGGCGTGGTGACTTTCAGGCCGGCCTTTCGCAGGGTGTTGCTGTTGGCCATGGGCGTACTCGGTGCAAGCGGACGACACAGACTGCGGTCGGGAGGTGCTCCGGTCACCCGCTTACGGGCAATGGGCCGGTCATACCTGCCTGGGCGCGCAGGCATTGTAAACTAGGCGGCGCCTGTTACCGGTCGCGGGATGCCATCGCGCTCACTGCTGCCTCATTCCGCCGCCATCCGCCCGGAACCGTCTCCATGCATCGCTCATTGCCGGCCCTGGTTCTCGTCGTGCTGCTCGCCGGTTGCGCCGGCCGCCAGCCGGACGCGGCCGACGGCCGGCCGTTGATTCCCGCGCTGGCGCCCTACCGCATGGATATTCGCCAGGGCAACGTGGTGGATGCCGCCATGCTCGCCCGCCTGCAACTGGGCATGCCGCGCGAGCAGGTGCGCACCCTGCTGGGCACGCCCCAGCTGATCGACCCGTTCAACCCGAACCGGTGGGACTACACCTTCACCGAACGCAAGGGCTATCAGCCGCGCGCTCAGCGCACCGTTTCGCTGTATTTCACCGGCGATCGCCTGCGGCGTGTGGCCGGCGACGTGCAGCCGGTGGCGGATGCGCGCGAGAAGAACCTGCTGATTGCCGGAACCCGGACCACCGTGGACGTGCCGCCGAGCGATGGCGACGGCGACGGTGTGCTGGCGCGGTTGCTGGGCGGCCTGGCCGGCGAGCCGGACAAGCCCGGGCGCCGCGACCTGGCGCGTTTCGTCGAGACCGAAGAGGCGCGGCAGTACGAAACGGTCGAAGGCGGGCTGGCCGAGGTGCCGGCGCCGGAGCAGCCGGCCAGCACCGTGCCGGCATCGGACGACGCCGGCCAGGGCCTGTTCGACGGTCTGCTGGGGCGCGGCGACTAGGGTTGGTCGGACGCGCCGGTCACAGCGTGTCCGACTGGTTGAAGTGGTCGCAGTGATCCCATAGCGGACACTTCGGGCAGCGCGGCGCCTCCTGGCAGATCCCCTCGCGCAGACGAAAGCCGCTGGCAAAGCGAAACATCTGTGCGCTGATCGCCCAGCGGCTGACGCCGGTGGCCGCGTGCAGCGCCTGCATCACCGTGTCGAAGTCGTCCGGTCGAGGGCGCGCCGACAGCAGGCCCAGGCGCCGCAGCAGGCGCTGCGCATGATCCGTTCTGAAGTAATACGGGAAACCGGACGTCAGCAGGAACCATTCGCCGGCGCTCGGACCGACGCTGGCAAAGCGCCGCGCCAGTTCCCGGTGCAGCCGGTGCAGCTGGTCGGCCGGATAGCCATGCAGCCAGGCGGCGAAGCTGCCGTGCTCGATCGCCAGGGCCTGCACCACGCCGGCGTTGTGAACAACCGCCTCGATCTTGCGCCGGTTGCGGATCAGCCGGCGATCCTCGAACAGGGGTTGCAGCCGTGCGGGCGGCCAGCCGGCCAGGGTGGGGATGTCGAAGCCGGCGAAGGCCTCGCGCGTCGCCGGCCACTTCTGGCGCACCACCTCGCGCGAGAAGCCGGCCGCGAACATGTGGAAGCACAGCTCCTCGAACAGCAAGCGGTCGTCATCGTGCCGCGGCGCGATGGCCCAGGTGGCCGGGTCGGGCACGCCGGCCGGCTGCTCGACATCCAGCGCCGCGCAGGTGCGGGCGATACGCCGGTACAGGTCGGCCAGGGCCTTCGGATCGGTCAGCGTCACGGGCGGCGAGGGGTGAAACAGGGCCGGCGGATGGTAGCAAACGGGTGTGTCTGGCCGGCATGCGGTGGCCTGCTAAACTAGCGCGCCTTTTCCCCGAGCCGCTTGCGGGTGCCCGTGTCCAGGTCACCGGCGACGGCGCCGTTCCGTGGAGTGCCCGCCGTGTTCAGCCGCGCCCAGACCCTTGCCGATTTCGATCCCGAACTGTGGCAGTCCATGCAGGACGAGGCACGGCGTCAGGAAGAGCACGTCGAGCTGATCGCCTCCGAAAATTACGCCAGCCCGCGCGTGCTGGTGGCTCAGGGCTCGCAGCTGACCAACAAGTACGCCGAAGGCTACCCCGGTCGCCGTTACTACGGTGGCTGCGAGTATGTGGACATCGCCGAGCGCCTGGCCATCGAGCGGGCACGCCAGCTGTTCGGAGCCGACTACGCGAACGTGCAGCCGCATTCCGGCTCGCAGGCCAATGCCGCGGTGTTCATGGCGCTGATGGAGCCGGGCGACACGCTGCTGGGCATGAGCCTGGCGCATGGCGGCCACCTGACGCACGGGGCGCCGGTCAGCTTCTCCGGCAAGATCTACCGGGGCGTGCAGTACGGCATCGACGTCACCACCGGGCTGGTCGACTACGACGAGGTCGAGCGCCTGGCCCATGAATGCCGGCCGAAGGTGATCGTGGCCGGTTTCAGCGCCTATTCGCGTGCCATGGACTGGCAGCGGTTTCGGACCATCGCCGACGCGGTCGGCGCCTACCTGGTGGTCGACATGGCGCACGTGGCCGGTCTGGTGGCGGCCGGCCTGTACCCCAACCCGGTGCAGATTGCCGACGTCACCACGTCCACCACCCACAAGACGCTGCGCGGCCCGCGCGGTGGCCTGATCCTGGCGCGCGCCAATCCCGAGATCGAGAAGAAACTCAACTCGGCGGTGTTCCCCGGCGGGCAGGGCGGACCGCTGATGCACGTCATCGCCG
>DQBD01000071.1:4065-4211 GCA_003526065.1 Gammaproteobacteria bacterium
CGTCATCGCCGCCAAGGCGGTGTCCTTCCTGGAGGCGCTGCGGCCGGACTTCAAGGACTACCAGCAGGCGGTGATCGACAACGCCCGCGCCATGGCGCAGGTGTTCGTGTCGCGCGGCTACAAGGTGGTGTCCGGCGGCACCGACA
>DQBD01000012.1:0-8852 GCA_003526065.1 Gammaproteobacteria bacterium
TGCGTGCGGCGCGCCTGGCATCGCGCTCGGGCGCCGCCACCTGGATCGTCGGCGGCGCCATCGACGGTGTACTGACTTCCCTGGCGACCGGCGCCGACATCGGCACACTGCTGCTGCCGGAGCAAGAGCCCCTGCAGGCCCGCAAGCTTTGGCTGGCGGGCAACCTGCGCGTGCGCGGCCGCCTACACGTGGATGCCGGTGCGGAACGGAGTCTGCGCCAGGCCGGACGCAGCCTGCTGGCGGTCGGCGTGGTGGCAGTGGACGGGGATTTTCGGCGCGGCGACCTGGTCGCCTGCGTGACACCCGACGGGCGCGAGATCGCCCGCGGGCTGTGCAACTACAGCGCCGAGGAGGCGCAACGGATCAGGGGCCTGCCCAGCACCCGGTTTGCCGAGGTGCTCGGCTACATCGACGAACCGGAACTGATCCACCGCGACAACCTGGTACTGGTGTGACGCCGCGGCAGGCAACCACGCCGGCCGCCAGGCGGCCGGCGCCGAAACGGCTCTCAGGCGCTCTGACGCAGTGCGTAGATGCGCTTGTTCAAGCGGCTCTTGTGACGCGCGGCGGCGTTCTTGTGGATCAGGCCGCGGGCCGCCATGCGATCCAGCAGCGGCACGGCCGCGCTGTAGCTGGCACTGGCGGTGTCGGCGTCGCCGGCACGAATGGCCGTCAGCACACGCTTGACGGCAGTACGCAGCGCCGAACGGCGGCTCATGTTGTGGGCGCGTCGGTCGGCGCTCTGACGCGCGCGTTTGATGGCTTGCGGGCTGTTTGCCAAGGCGAGATCCCTACGATGGACGACGAAACGTCGAAGGCGAAAAAAAGGTTGCGAACTATGCGCACACGAACGCGCTTTGTCAATCCCGGCCCGGCACGGGCAGCCTAGGACATGCTGCGCTCAGCCGCCTCGGTGGCCGTCGCCACCAGCAGCTCGCGTGTCCTCGGCTACGTGCGGGACATGGTCATCGCCGCCACCTTCGGGGCCGGTCCGGCGGCGGACGCCTTTTTCGTCGCCTTCCGCATCCCGAACTTCCTGCGGCGCCTGTTCGCCGAGGGCGCCTTCTCACAGGCCTTCGTGCCGGTGCTGTCGCAGTACCGGACACAACGCGAACCGGCCGAGGTACGCGACCTGGTGGCACACACCCTGGGCACGCTGGGCGCCGTGCTGTTGGGCACGGCGCTGCTGGCGGTCCTGGCGTCGCCGCTGCTGGTGTGGCTGCTGGCGCCCGGCTTCGGCGACGACCCGCAACGTGGCGCGCTCACCGGCACGTTGCTGCGCGTCACCTTCTGGTACCTGCCGCTGGTGTCGCTGGCAGCGGCGGTGGGCGGCGTCCTCAACACCTTCGGCCGCTATTTCGCGCCGGCGCTCACGCCACTGTTCCTGAACCTGGCGATGATCGCGGCGGCGGTGTGGCTGGCGCCGCGCCTGGACGTGCCTGTGCTGGCACTGGCCATCGGCGTGGTGGTGGGCGGCCTGCTGCAGTTGCTGTGGCAACTGCCGTCGCTGCGCGCCACCGGCAACCTGGTGCGCCCCCGTGTGGGTTTTTCGCACCCCGGCGTGCGCCGCATCCTGACGCTGATGGGACCGGGCGTGTTCGGTTCCTCGGTGGCCCAGATCAACCTGATGTTCGACACCATCGTCGCTTCGTTCCTGGCCACCGGCAGCGTGTCATGGCTGTACTACGCCGACCGTCTGGTCGAGTTTCCGCTCGGCGTGCTGGCCATCGCCTTTGCCACGGTCATCCTGCCGCGCCTGTCACGCGAGCATGCCGGCAACGACCCACAGGCCTTCTCTCGCACGCTGGACTGGGGCCTGCGCTGGGTGGTGCTGGTGGGTCTGCCCGCGGCGGCGGCACTGGGCGTACTGGCCGGTCCGCTGCTGGGAACGCTGTTCCACTACGGGGCGTTCGACACCCACTCGGTACACATGGCGCGGCAGGCGCTGTGGGCCTTTGCGCCCGGCCTGGTGGCCTTCATGGCCATCAAGGTCCTGGCGCCGGGGTACTACGCCCGCCAGGACACACGCACGCCAATGCGCATCGGCGTTGCCGCCATGCTGGCCAATATCGGCATCACCCTGGTGCTGGTGTGGCCGCTGCAGCACGCCGGACTGGCCGCCGCCACCAGCTTGGCGGCCTACCTCAACGCGTTATTATTGCTGCGCGGTCTGCGGCGCAGCGGCGTGTACCGCCCGCAACCTGGCTGGCGCCAGTTCCTGTGCCGGGTGGCCGCTGCCACGGCCGTCATGACGCTGTTGCTGTGGCTCGGCAGCGGCACGTTGGATGTCTGGCTGGCGCGCAGCGCCGCCGAACGTGGCCTGCACCTGATGACCTGGGTGCTCGCCGGCCTGTTCAGCTACGGTGCCGTGCTGCTGGCCCTGCGCCTGCCGCTGACCTCGTTGCGCCGGCCATGACACCGACGCTGTTGCGGCACGCCGTGGACCGCCAACCGACTCCAGAAACTGCTCCGACGCATCGACAAAGCCCACGTGGACAGCGACTTTCTCCGTATCGGATCACCACAGGACCCGCGGGTGTTCAGCCTCGCCGAGGCGCAGACCCTGTTCCCGCTGGTACGCGGCATCACCCAGCGCGCCGCCGAGGAACTGGCACCGGTGCAACGCCAGCTGAAGGTGCTGCCGCGACGCACCATCGAATTGCAGGCGGCCGAAAAACGCTACCAGACCATCGTCAACGCCTGGGTCAACAAGATGCGGCGCCTGGGTCTGGTGGTGAAGGGGCTGTGGCTGGTCGATTTCGACACCGGCGACGGCTATCTGTGCTGGAAATATCCGGAACTGACGCTGGGGCACTACCACGGCTACGACGAGGGTTTCGCCGGCCGCCGGCCGCTGCGCGAGGTACTGGAAACCCTCGACCCGGACTGGGCGCGCTACTGAGCGCCGCCCACGCCACCGACCACGGAAACCCGGTGTGGAACTGATCCGCGGCCTGCACAACCTGCGTCCCGCGCACCACGGCTGCGTGGCCAGCATCGGCAATTTCGACGGCGTCCACCTGGGCCATCGGGCCATCGTCGGCCGCCTGCGCGAGCACGCCGCGGCGTGCGGGCTGCCAGCGCGGGTGGTGCTGTTCGAGCCGCAACCGCTGGAGTTCTTTCGCCCGCAGGCGGCCGAGCCACGCCTGATGCGCCTGCGCGAAAAAGTGGCCGCGCTGGCGGCGCTTGGCGTGGACGGCGTGCTGTGCCTGCACTTCGACGCGCGCCTGGCCGGCATGCCGCGCGAGGCGTTCGTCGATCGACTGCTGGTGCAGGGGCTCGGTGTACGACAACTCGTGGTCGGGCCGGACTTTCGCTTCGGCCACCGGCGCCAGGGTGACACCGACTACCTGCATGCTGTCGGCGCCACGGCCGGCTTCGGCGTCGAGGTGGTGCCGCCGCTGCAGTTGGACGGCGAACGGGTCAGCAGCACCGCCGTGCGCCAGCACCTGGTCACCGGCGATCTGGACGGCGCCGCGCGCCTGCTGGGCCGCCCCTACACCCTGCACGGACGCGTCAGCCACGGCGACGCCCGTGGCCGCACGCTCGGCTTCCCGACGCTGAACCTGCCGCTGCACCGCCGGGCGGTGAGCCTGCGCGGTGTGTTCGCCGTGCGCGTGACGGGACTGGCCGCCACGCCGTTGCCTGCGGTGGCCAACCTCGGCTGGCGTCCGACCGTCGACGGCCGCTATCCGCTGCTCGAAGTCCATGTGCTCGACTTCAGCGGCGAGGTTTACGGCCGGCAGGTGCAGGTGACCTTCGTGCAGCGCCTGCGCGACGAACAGCGTTTCGACAGCCTCGATGCACTGCGCCGTCAGATCGACGACGACGTGCGCGCCGCCCGCGCGGTGTTCGCCCAATCCTGAGAACAAGCCCACATGGCCGACTACAAAGCGACACTCAACCTGCCGCAGACCGACTTTCCCATGCGCGGCAACCTGCCGCAGCGCGAACCGCAGACGCTGGCCCGCTGGCGGGAATTGGACATTTACGCGCGCCTGCGCCGCGAGCG
This sequence comes from Gammaproteobacteria bacterium, assembly GCA_003526065.1. The sequence goes on from DQBD01000012.1 coordinate 4,013, forward strand.
GGCCGGCCGGCCGCGGCGCGTGCTGCATGACGGCCCGCCGTACGCCAACGGCGACATCCACATCGGCCACGCCGTCAACAAGATCCTGAAGGACATCATCGTCAAGTCCTGGACCCTGGACGGTGACGACGCACCCTACGTGCCCGGCTGGGACTGCCACGGCCTGCCGATCGAGCACATGGTGGAGAAAAAACTCGGCAAGCCCGGCGCCAAGGTCAGCGCGGGCGAGTTCCGCGCCGCCTGCCGTGACTACGCCGCCCGGCAGGTGGCCGGCCAGCGCGGCGACTTCGAGCGCCTGGGCGTGATCGGTGACTGGGACGACCCGTACCTGACCATGGCGCCGCAGACCGAGGCCGACATCCTGCGCGCGCTCGGCCGCATCATCGCCGGCGGCTACCTCTACAAGGGCGAGCGACCGGTCCACTGGTGTCTTGACTGCCGCTCGGCGCTGGCCGAGGCCGAGGTCGATTACCAGGACAAGACCTCACCGGCCATCGACGTGCGGTTCGCGGTGCTGGACCGCGCCAGGGCGGCGGCGGCCTTCGGCGCCTCCGGTGACGACCGGCCGCTGAGCCTGCCGATCTGGACCACCACGCCGTGGACGCTGCCGGCCAACCAGGCGGTGGCGCTGAACGCCGAGATCGAGTACGGGCTGTACGACACCGGCAGCGAGCGCCTGATCCTGGCCACCGAGCTGGCCGAAACCGCCCTCACGCGCTACGACCTGGCCGGCGCGCGCCCGGTCGGTCGCTGCACCGGCGCGGCGCTGGAAGGCCTGATGCTGCGTCATCCGTTCTTGGACCTCGACGTGCCGGTGATCCTGGGTGATCACGTCACCACCGAGGCCGGTACCGGCGCCGTGCACACCGCGCCCGGCCACGGCGCGGACGACTTTGCGGCCGGCAAGGTCTACGGCCTCAAGGTCTACAACCCGGTCGGCAGCGACGGCCGCTTCCTGCCCGGCACGCCGCATGTCGAAGGCCTGCAGGTGTTTGCCGCCAACAAGACGCTCATCGAGCTGCTGCGCGAACGCGGCGCCCTGCTCGCCGACCGGCCGCTGCAGCACAGCTACCCGCACTGCTGGCGCCACAAGACGCCCACCATCACGCGCACGACCCCGCAGTGGTTCATCTCCATGGCGCATGCCGACCTGCGCGGCAAGGCGCTGACCGCCATCGCGCAAACCCAGTGGACACCCGCCTGGGGCGAGGCGCGCATCCACGGCATGATCGCGAACCGGCCCGACTGGTGCGTCTCGCGCCAGCGCGTGTGGGGGGTGCCGATCGCGCTGTTCGTGCACCGCGTCACCGGCGAGCTGCACCCACGCAGCGACGCGCTGATCGAGGCGGTCGCGCAGCGCATCGAGCAGCGCGGCATCGAGGCCTGGTTCGAGCTCGATCCGGCCGAGTTGCTGGGCGCCGAGGCGGCCGATTACGAGAAGGTGCCGGACATTCTGGACGTGTGGTTCGACTCCGGCGTCACGCACCAGAGCGTGCTGGCGCGCCGCCCGGAGCTCGGCTACCCGGCCGAGCTGTATCTGGAAGGCTCCGACCAGCACCGTGGCTGGTTCCATTCGTCGCTGCTCACCTCGGTGGCGCTGCACGGCCACGCGCCCTATCGCGGCGTGCTGACGCACGGCTTCACGGTAGACGCCGCCGGCAAGAAGATGTCGAAGTCCGCCGGCAATGTGATCGCGCCGCAGAAGGTCATCAACCAGCTTGGCGCCGACGTGCTGCGCCTGTGGGTGGCCAGCACCGACTACAGCGCCGAGATGTCCATCTCGGACGAAATTCTCAGCCGCAACGCCGACGCCTACCGGCGCCTGCGCAACACCGCGCGCTTTCTGCTGGCGAACCTCGCCGGCTTCGACCCGGCGACGGACGCGCTTGCGCCCGAGGACCTGGTGGCGCTGGACCGCTGGCTGCTGCGCCGCGCCGGCGCCCTCGACGCCGACCTGCGCGACGACTACGCGGCCTATCAGTTCCACGAGGTCAGCCGCAAGATCCACCATTTCTGCGCAGTCGACCTGGGCGCGTTCTATCTCGACGTGATCAAGGACCGCCAATACACCGGCCAGGCCGACGGCCATCCACGCCGCTCGGCGCAGACCGCGATGTACCACGCCCTGGAACTGCTGGTGCGCTGGCTGGCGCCGGTTCTGAGCTTCACCGCCGAAGAGATCTGGCGCTGCATGCCCGGCGACCGGACCGACAGCGTCCTGCTCACCACCTGGTACGCCCCCCCTGCGCTGCCGGCGGAGGACGCCGAGCCGCTCACCATGGCGGCCTGGGACCGTGTACGCGCCATCCGCGACACGGTGAACCGCCAGCTGGAACGCCTGCGTGTCGCCGGTGACATCGGCTCGGCACTGGATGCCGAGGTGGATCTGTACGTCGACGGAACCGACGCGACGCTGCTTCGCACGCTCGGCGACGAGCTGCGTTTCGCGCTCATCTGCTCCTATGCGCGCCTGCACCCGGCGGACCAGCGGCCCGCGCATGCGGTGGCCGATGAAAGCGGTCTTTGGGTAGTGGTGAGCGCGTGTACGCATCCGAAGTGCGTGCGCTGCTGGCATCACCGCGACGACGTCGGGCGCCACGCCGACCACCCGGAGCTGTGCGGCCGCTGCGTGGAGAACGTCGCCGGCAACGGCGAACAGCGGTGTTTCGCTTGATGGGCACGCGCCTGGCGCTGGCCACGCTGGTCCTGGTTCTCGACCAGCTCAGCAAGGCCGCCGTTCTACGTTGGTTGCACCCTCACCAGGTGGTCGACGTGCTGCCTGGGTTCAACCTGACCTTGGCGTTCAACCGTGGGGCGGCGTTCAGCTTTCTGGCGGGCGCCGGTGGCTGGCAGCGGTGGTTCTTCGCCGGGGTGGCGATGCTGGCCAGCGTGGTGATCGTCGTGATGCTGCGTCGGACTCCGCCACACGAGCGCCTCACGGCGACCGCACTGGCGTTGATACTCGGCGGCGCCATCGGCAATCTCATCGACCGTCTGCGGTGGGGGCACGTGGTCGATTTTCTCGATGTCTATGTCGGCAGCGCGCACTGGCCCGCCTTCAACCTCGCCGACAGTGCCATCTGCGTCGGTGCCGTGCTGTTCGCGTGGGGCGCCTGGCGTAGCGGACGGCACACCGCGTAATCCGCCCGATCCGGGTTGCCCGCACCCTCACGCACCTTTTTCCGTTAAGGGCCTGCAACGAAAAAAGCCGGGACATGCCCGGCTTTTTTCGCTTGAGCTCGCCGCCGTTACTCGGCTGCCGGCTCCTGCTCCTGCACCGGCCGGTCCACCAGCTCTACATACGCCATCGGCGCCGCATCACCGGGACGGAAGCCGCACTTCAGGATGCGCAGGTAACCGCCCGGACGCGTCGCGTAACGCGGCCCCAGCTCGCTGAACAGCTTGCTGACGGCGTCCTTGTCCCGCAGGCGCGAGAACACGATACGGCGGTTGGCCACCGAGTCGCTCTTGGCGCGGGTGATGAGCGGTTCGAGTACCCGCCGCAACTCCTTGGCCTTCGGCAAGGTCGTGCGGATGAGTTCCTCGCGCACCAGGGCAGCACTCATGTTCTTGAACAGCGCCGCGCGATGGCTGCTGTTACGGCCCAGCCTGCGGCCGATCTTTCTGTGTCGCATGTCTCGAAAAACCTCGTGAGGTATTGCAGCGCGTCAGGACGCGATCTCGGTCGGCCGTGGCAGGTCCGCCGGCGGCCAGTTTTCCAGACGCATGCCCAGTGACAGGCCATGCCGCGCCAGAATTTCCTTGATCTCGTTCAGCGACTTCTTGCCCAGGTTTGGCGTACGGAGCAGATCGGCCTCGGTACGCTGGATCAGATCGCCAATGAAGTGCACGTTCTCGGCCTTCAGGCAGTTCGCCGACCGCACCGTCAGCTCCAGCTCCTCGACCGGGCGCAGCAGGATCGGGTCCAGTTCGCCGGCCGCCTCGCGCCCGCGACCGGCCTGCGTTCCGCCTTGCAGGTCGACGAACACGGAAAACTGCTCGTGCAGAATCGTCGCCGCGCGCCGAATTGCTTCCTCGGGGTCGATGGTGCCGTTCGACTCCAGGTCGATGATCAACTTGTCGAGATCGGTCCGCTGCTCGACCCGCGCCGCCTCAACGCTGTAGCTGACCTGCCGCACCGGGCTGTACAGGGCGTCCAGGCGCAGGGTGCCGATCGAGGGCACTTCTTCCGCGTCGTCCGCCACGGCCGCCGGCTGGTAGCCGCGCCCGATGCTCACGGTCAGGGTCATGTCGAGCTTGCCGGCCGCGGTCAGCGTCGCCAGGTACAGGTCAGGATTGACCACTTCGACGTCGTGTCCAACCTCGATGTCCGCGGCGGTCACCACCGCCGGGCCCTGCTTGGACAGGCGTACCGTGGCCTGATCACGCCCGTCCAGCCGCACCGCAACCCCCTTGAGGTTCAGCAACAGCTCGATGACGTCTTCCTGCATGCCCTCCAGCGTGGTGAACTCGTGCAGGGCGCCTTCGATCGACACCTCGGTGATGGCGGCGCCCGGCAGCGAAGACAGCATCACCCGCCGCAGCGCATTGCCCAGCGTGTGGCCGAACCCGCGCTCGAGCGGCTCGAGCGTCACCTTCGAGCGCACCGGCGACAGCCGCTCGACCTTGACCAGCTTCGGCTTCAGAAATTCGTATACGGATGACTGCATGTTCGACACGCTCGCTGCGTTGCTTACTCGCTGTGGCGGGCCACCACGACCGGGCCCGCGTTCGTTCGGCCTGCGCCGGTCGGATCAGACCCGGCGCTTCTTCGGCGGCCGGCACCCGTTGTGCGGGATCGGCGTCACGTCGCGGATGGTCGTGACGGTGAAGCCCACCG
>DQBD01000012.1:9022-17714 GCA_003526065.1 Gammaproteobacteria bacterium
GTGCGGGATCGGCGTCACGTCGGTGATGCTCAGGATCTTGAATCCGACGTTGTTCAACGACCGCACCGCCGAGTCACGCCCCGGCCCCGGCCCGTTGACCACCACGTCCAGCGTCTTGACACCGAACTCCTGCGCCTTGTTGCCGGCGCGATCGGCGGCAACCTGCGCGGCGAACGGCGTGCTCTTGCGCGACCCCTTGAACCCGCAGGCGCCGGCCGTGGACCACGACAGGGCATTGCCCTGGCGATCGGTAATCGTGACGATGGTGTTGTTGAACGAGGCGTGGATGTGCGCCACACCTTCGGACACGTTCTTTTTGACGCGCTTGCGCGACTTGGTGCTCGGCTTGGCCATGAGGCGATCCTGTAGTGCGATTACTTACGAATGGGCTTGCGCGGCCCCTTGCGGGTACGGGCGTTGGTGCGGGTACGCTGACCGCGCACCGGCAGTCCCCGCCGATGCCGCAGGCCCCGGTAGGTCCCCAGGTCCATCAGACGCTTGATGTTCATCTGCAGCTCACGCCGCAGATCGCCCTCGACGGTCAACTTCCCGACTTCACGCCGAAGCGCTTCGATCTGCGCCTCGTTGAGGTCACGAATGCGCACCGCCGGCTCCACCTCCGCCGCAGCGCAGATCTCCAGCGCCCGGGTCGGCCCAACGCCATAAATGGACGTCAGCGCGACACGCGCATGTTTGTTGTCGGGGACGTTGATGCCAGCAATACGAGCCATATACCGAACTCCGAATTCCTACCGCGACCGAGCCCGTCGGCTCAGCCCTGCCGCTGCTTGTGCCGTGCCTCGACACAGATGACCCGTACCACACCCCGGCGGCGGATGATCTTGCAATTGCGGCACAGTTTCTTCACCGATGCGCGAACTTTCACTTTCGTGACTCCAAACTAACGGGCGCCGAACAAACCGCCGGCACCGCGACCCTTGAGATTGGCCTTCTTCAGCAGACCCTCGTACTGGTGACTCATCACGTGGGTCTGTACCTGGGCCATGAAATCCATGATCGTGATAACCACGATCAGCAATGACGTACCACCGAAGTAGAACGGCACGTGCCAGTAAACAATCAGGAATTCCGGCAGCAGACACACCAGCGCGATGTAGATGGCGCCGGCGGCGGTCAGCCGCGTGACCACACCGTCGATGTAGCGCGCCGTCTGCTCACCCGGCCGTACGCCCGGCAGGAAGGCACCGGAACGCTTTAAATTGTCCGCCGTATCCTTCGGGTTGAAAACAACCGCCGTGTAAAAAAAGCAGAAGAACACGATAAACGCCGCGTACGACAGCACGTAGAACGGCTGTCCCGGCGACAGCGCCGTGGTCACATGACGCAGCCATCCCAGCCCGCCTTCGCCACTGCCTGCCCAGCTGGCCAGGGTCGACGGGAACAGCAGGATGCTGGACGCGAAGATGGCCGGGATCACGCCTGCCATGTTGATCTTCAGCGGCAGATGGCTGGTCTGTGCCGCATACATCTGGCGCCCCTGCTGGCGCTGCGCGTAATTCACCGTGATGCGCCGCTGTCCGCGCTCGACGAACACCACGAACCCGGTGACGGCCAGGATCACGGCAATCAGCAACAACACCACAGCGCCGGCGATTTCCCCGGTGCTGACCAACTCCAGCGTGCCGCCGAACGCACCCGGCAACCCGGCGACGATACCGGCGAAGATGAGCAGCGAAATGCCGTTACCGATACCGCGTTCGGTCACCTGCTCACCCAGCCACAGCAGAAACATGCTGCCGGCAACCAGCGTCGAGATCGCGATTACCCGGAATCCCAGGCCCGGGTCGATCACCACCGACATTCCCCGCGCCGTCTGACCTTCCAGTGCGATGGCGATCCCGAGCGCCTGGAACGCTGCCAGCACCACCGTGCCGTAACGCGTGTACTGCGTCAGCTTGCGCCGGCCGGCCGCGCCTTCCTTCTTCAGCTCTTCGAGCTTCGGCACCACGCTGCTGAGCAGCTGCACGATGATCGACGCCGAGATGTACGGCATCACGCCAAGCGCGAATATCGACAGGCGCTCCAGCGCGCCGCCCGAGAACATGTTGAACATGTCGAGCACGGTGCCGCGCTGGGCATCGAACATCGCCGCCAGCGCCAAGGGGTTGATCCCCGGCACCGGCACGTGCGCGCCCAACCGGAACACCAGCAATGCCCCGATGACAAACAGGATTCGGCGGCGCAGCTCGGCGAACTTGCCGAGCCCGCCGAGCATTGCCGGATTGGCGCCGCGCGTGGCCATCAGGCTTCTTCGACGCTCCCGCCGCTGGCCTCGATCGCCGCGCGTGCACCCGCCGTGGTCAGCACGCCCTTCAGACGCACCGCGCCACTCACATCACCCGACACGATCACCTTGGCTCGCTTGGCCTGTAGCGGCACCACACCGGCCGCCTTCAAGGCGTCCAGGTCGATCACTTCCGCCTGCACCAGGCGCAGTTCGGACAGGCGCACCTCGGCGGTGTCGCCGGCACTGCGCGACCGAAAGCCGCGCTTCGGAAGGCGCCGCTGAAGCGGCATCTGGCCGCCTTCGAAACCGACCTTGTGATAGCCACCGGCACGGGCGTGCTGACCCTTGTGGCCACGCCCAGCGGTCTTGCCCAGACCCGAGCCGATACCACGACCCAGGCGGCGGCGTTCCTTGCGCGAGCCCTCGGCGGGCTTGAGCGTATCCAGACGCATTAGAGCTCCTCCACCTTCAGCAGGTAGGCCACCTTGCGAATCATGCCGCGCACCGCCGGCGTGTCCTCAAGCTCGGCCTGGCTGCCGATACGGCGCAGACCCAGCCCGTTCACACAGGCGTCGTGAATGCGACCCCGTCCGGTACGGCTGCGCACCAACGTGACGCGCACCTTCTTTCCTGACTTGCCGTTCATGCCCGCAGATCTTCCACGTTAATGCCACGACGCATGGCGATGGCGTCCGGGGACTCCATCCCGCCCAACCCGGCGATGGTGGCCATCACCACGTTCACCGGATTGTTGCTGCCGATGCACTTGGCCAGCACATCACGCACCCCCAACGCCTCGAACACGGCGCGCATGACGCCGCCGGCGATGATGCCGGTACCTTCCGAGGCCGGCTGCATGTACACGCGGGCCGCGCCGTGCGTGGCCGTGATCGGGTAGTACAGCGTGCCGCCGTTGAGGGGAACGCGGACCATGCTGCGACGTGCGGCTTCCATGGCTTTCTGAATCGCCACCGGCACTTCACGCGCCTTGCCCTGGCCGAAGCCGACACGGCCATCGCCGTCGCCGACCACGGTCAGCGCCGCAAAACCGAACTGCCGGCCGCCCTTGACCACCTTGGCCACACGGCGCACGTTGATCAGCTTCTGAATATCGTTGGTTTCGTACGTTTCGGCGCGAGCCATGACCAACTAACTCCTAGAATTTCAGACCGGCTTCACGGGCCGCATCGGCCAGTGCCTTCACCCGGCCGTGATATTTGAATCCACTGCGGTCGAACGCCACCTCGGCGACCCCGGCCTGCTGCGCGCGCTCCGCAATGGTGCGACCAATCAGGCGCGCCGCGTCGACATTGCCGGTATGACCCAGCTGCTCCGACAGCGTCTTCTCCAGCGTGCTGGCAGCCGCCAGCACCCGGCCGCCACTGGCATCGATGACCTGCGCGTACGTGTGCTGCGACGTGCGATACACACTCAGGCGGGTCATGCCCAGCTTGCGGATCTGCGCCCGCGTGGCGCGCCCGCGCCGCAGACGCTTGAGCTTCTTTTCCATGTCCTGACTTACCTGCTGTTACCGACTACTTTTTCTTCTTGGCTTCTTTACGAGCCACGACTTCATCGGAATAACGAATGCCCTTGCCCTTGTACGGCTCGGGCGGACGCACGGCGCGAATGTTGGCGGCCAGCTGCCCGACACGCTGACGGTCGGCACCGCGCACCACCACCTGCGTCTGGGTCGGCGTCTCCACCTGCAACCCCTCGGGCACCGGCATTTCGACCGGGTGCGAGTAACCCACCGCGATGCTGAGCACCTGGCCCTTCATCTGCGCGCGATAACCCACGCCCACGAGGTCGAGCGTGCGGGTGAACCCTTCGCTGCACCCCTTGACCATGTTGCTGATCAGCGCACGCGCCGTCCCGGCCTGGGCCCACGCCGACGCGGTTTCCTCGCGTACGGTCACGCGCAGCTCGCCGTTTTCCTGCGCCACCTGAACGTCCTGGTGCACGGTATGCGACAGGCTGCCCTTGGCGCCCTTCACGCGAACGCTGTCACCAGCGACTTCAACTTCCAGCCCCTTAGGCAGGGGAATGGGACTTTTTGCGACTCGAGACATGACTGCGTTCCGTCACTCGACCAGGCACAGCACTTCGCCGCCGACTCCGGCGCGACGTGCAGCCCGATCCGACATCACCCCTTGCGGGGTCGACACGATGGCAACCCCGTAACCGCCGAGCACGCGCGGCAACTGGTCCTTGCCGCGGTACATCCGCAGGCCCGGCCGGCTGGCGCGCCGCAGGCTGCGAATCACCGGCTTGCCTTCCGAATACTTCAGGCTCACGGTCAAGGTCAGGCGGCCGTCACTCTCGGTCACTTCGTAGCCGCTGATGAAACCTTCGCTCTTGAGCACCTCGGCCAGTGCAACCTTCATCTTCGACGACGGCATCTGAACCTGGGCATACCGACGCCCAATGGCGTTGCGCACCCGCGTCAGCATGTCCGCGATGGGATCCATGATCGTCATTTGACTGTACCGTCCTACCAGCTTGACTTGACCATGCCCGGCACGTCGCCACGCATGGAGGCTTCGCGCAGCTTGTTGCGCCCCAGCCCGAATTTGCGGTACACGCCGTGCCCACGGCCGGTCACCCGACAGCGACTGACCACGCGCACCGGACTGGCGTCACGCGGAAGCTTCTGCAGCGCCACCTGTGCCGCGTAGCGGTCGGCGTCCGGCAGATTCACGTTGGCGATGATCGCCTTCAGCTCGGCGCGCCGCGCCGCGTACTTACGCACCAGTGCAGCGCGCTTGTCGTTACGATTGATTACCGACTTCTTGGCCACGCGCGTGTCCTCAGCTGCGGAAGGGAAAGTTGAACGCCGCCAGCAACGCACGGCCGTGCTCGTCGTTAGCCGCCGTCGTCGTGATCGACACGTCCATGCCACGCATCTTGTCGACCTTGTCGAAATCGATCTCCGGAAAGATGATCTGTTCCGTCAGGCCCATGTTGTAGTTGCCACGGCCGTCGAACCCGCGCGGCGACAGGCCGCGGAAGTCACGGATGCGTGGGGCGGCGATGCTGATGAACCGGTCAAGGAACTCGTACATGCGCTGGCTACGCAGCGTGACCTTGCACCCGATCGGCCATCCTTCGCGGATCTTGAAGCTCGCCACGGCGCGACGGGCCTTGGTCACCAGGGGCTTTTGCCCGCTGATCAGCGCCAAATCCGCCACGGCAGCGTCGAGTGCCTTCTTGTCCGCTGCCGCCTCGCCAACACCCATGTTCAAGGTGATCTTGACCAGCCGCGGCACGGCCATCACGTTGTCGATGCCCAGCTCGCTGCGCAAGCGCGGCATGACCACTTCTCTGTAATGCTGTTCCAGCCTTGTCATGTGCCCCGGCCGACGTTCAGTCGACCACCTCGCCGTTGGATTTGGTGAAGCGAACCTTGCGCCCGTCCTCGAGCACTCGGAAACCGATCCTGTCGGCTTGCCCGGTCGCTTTGTTGTAAAAGGCCACGTTGGAAACCTGCAAGGGCATCTCCTTCTCGAGGATGCCTCCCTGCTTACCGGTCATCGGCTGCGGCTTCACGTGTTTCTTGACCACGTTCACGCCCTCGACGACCAGACGGTCATCGGCCAGCACGCGCACGACCTGCCCGCGCTTGCCCTTGTCCCGACCGGTGATGACGATCACCTCGTCACCGCGTTTGATCTTGCGCATCGGCCTACCCTCAAAGCACTTCGGGAGCCAGCGACACCAGGCGCATGAACTGCTCGGTACGCAGCTCACGGGTCACCGGCCCGAAAATACGCGTGCCAATCGGCGCGCCCTGGTTGTTCAGCAACACCACAGCGTTGTTGTCGAAGCGGATCTTCGAGCCGTCGGCACGACGCACGCCATGTACGGTGCGAACCACCACCGCGCGATAGACCTCGCCCTTCTTTACCCGGCCACGCGGAATGGCGTCCTTGACGCTGACGCGAATGACGTCCCCGACGCCCGCGTACCGGCGCTTCGAGCCACCGAGCACCTTGATACACATCACGCGGCGCGCACCGCTGTTGTCCGCCACATCGAGGTGGCTTTGCATCTGAATCATGACCGTCTCCGCTTGCCTGGTGCGCTCACTCGCCGGCCCGTTCGATGACCTCGACCAGACGCCAGGTCTTGGTCTTGGACAGCGGCCGGCACTCCTCGATCCGCACCAGATCCCCGATGCGGCAGGCGTTGTCGGCATCGTGCGCGTGGAACTTGCTCGAACGCCGCACATACTTCTTGTAAATCGGGTGCTGCTCACGCGTCTCGACGCGCACGCTGATGGACTTGTCCATCCTGTCACTGATCACCCGCCCCACCACGGTACGCGGGTTTGCTGTCTTCTCGTTCATGCGCCTGCCTGCGAAGCCTGTTCTTTGAGAAGGGTCTTGACGCGCGCCACTTCACGCCGCAGCGAGCGGAACCGCGACGGGTTCGTCAGCTGCCCGGTGGCACGCTGTACCCGCAGGTTCAGGTGCTCGCGGTGCAGTTCGAGCAGACGCTTCTGCAACTCGTCGGCCGACTTGCCGCGCAACTCGCTGGTATTCATACCGTAAAGCCTCGCTTCACGAAGGTAGTGCGCACCGACAGCTTGGCCGCCGCGAGCGCCATGGCCTCACGGGCCAGCGTCTCGTCAACGCCTTCCATCTCGTACAGCACCTTGCCGGGCTGGATCTCGGCGACCCAGTACTCGACCGCGCCCTTGCCCTTACCCATACGGACTTCGAGCGGCTTCTTGGAAATCGGCTTGTCCGGGAACACCCGAATCCAGATCTTCCCGCCGCGTCGAACGTGGCGGCTGATCGCGCGACGCGCCGCCTCGATCTGACGCGCCGTGATCCGTCCCCGGGTCGTCGCCTTCAGGCCGAACTCGCCGAAACTGACGTTGTTGCCGACCAGGGCCAAACCCCGGTTGCGGCCCTTGAACTGTTTGCGGAATTTGGTCCGCTTAGGCTGCAACATGGTGCTTCCCCGTGACCTCAGGCGCCGGCAGCGGCGGCGCCTTCGGCAACCTCCGCCCCGTCACCCTTGTAAATCCAAACCTTCACGCCGATGATCCCGTACGTCGTCTTGGCCTCGGCGGTGCCGTAGTCGATGTTGGCGCGGAACGTGTGCAGCGGCACCCGCCCCTCGCGGTACCACTCGCTGCGCGCGATCTCGGCGCCATTCAGGCGACCGGCCACGTTGATGCGGATGCCCTGCGCGTGCAGGCGCATCGCGTTCGCCACGGCACGACGCATGGCGCGGCGGAACATGATGCGGCGCTCGAGCTGCTGGGCGACGCTTTCGGCGACCAGATACGCGTCGAGCTCCGGACGGCGAATCTCCTCGACGCTGATGTGCACCGGAATGCCCATCATCTCGCCGACGGTGCGCCGCAGGCGCTCGATGTCGTCGCCCTTCTTACCGATAACGATGCCCGGACGCGCCGTGTGGATGACCACCCGCGCATTCTGCGCCGGGCGCTCGATCTCGATACGGCTCACCGACGCGTGCGACAACTGCTTGCGCAGCACGCGTCGCACCGCCAGGTCGGTATTCAGGTTATCGGCATAGGTGCGCCCTTGGGCGAACCAGCGCGAATTGTGCTCTTTGACGACGCCCAGGCGGATGCCGGTCGGATGTACTTTCTGGCCCATGTGCGCCCCTTAGCCTTTCTTGGCCTTCTTCTGGTCGCTCACCACGACCTTGATGTGACACGTACGTTTCGTGATGCGGTTGCCACGGCCGCGAGCACGCGCATGGAAGCGCTTCATGGAGGGGCCCTCGTCCACGCAGATGGCTGCGATACGCAGCTCGTCCACGTCGGCACCGTTGTTGTGCTCGGCGTTGGCGATAGCCGACTCGACCACCTTCTTCACCATGTGCGCGGCTTTCTTGGTGCTGTGCTGGAGCAGCTGCAGCGCCTTGTCAACCGGCATCCCGCGAACCTGATCGGCCACCAGTCGCCCCTTCTGGGCGGAGATGTGCGCGTTACGCAACAGAGCAAACGTTTCCATGGCCGCCTCAGCGCGTCTTGCGATCGGCCACGTGGCCACGGTAGGTGCGCGTGGGCACGAACTCACCGAGCTTGTGGCCGACCATGTTTTCGTTGATCAGCACTGGCACGTGCTGACGCCCGTTATGCACGGCGATGGTCAACCCGATCATGTCCGGCAGCACGGTGGAACGCCGCGACCACGTCTTGATCGGACGCCGCCCGCCGCTGGCCGCCGCCTGCTCGACTTTTTGTTGCAGGTGCAGGTCCACGAATGGGCCTTTCTTTACGGATCTTGGCACGTTACTGGCTCCGTACTTGCCTTACTTGGCGCCGCGCCGGCGCACAATCTGACTGGTGCTGCGCTTGTTCCTGCGCGTCTTGTGACCCTTCGTCGGGACACCCCACGGCGACACCGGATGCCGGCCGCCGGAGGTACGTCCCTCACCGCCACCGTGCGGGTGGTCGAC
>DQBD01000214.1:0-186 GCA_003526065.1 Gammaproteobacteria bacterium
TACCTGGACCTCATCGTCAACGACGAGGCGCGGCGCACGTTTGCCATCCGCTCGGCGCTGGTCACCGGCCTTCGCGAGTGGTTCGTGGGCGAAGGCTTCCTGGAAGTCGAAACCCCGCTCATGCAGCCCATGCCGGGCGGCGCCGTGGCGCGGCCGTTCGTCACCCACCACAACGCGCTCGACATG
>DQBD01000214.1:409-3107 GCA_003526065.1 Gammaproteobacteria bacterium
CCACCACAACGCGCTCGACATGACGCTGTACCTGCGCATCGCGCCGGAGCTCTATCTGAAGCGCCTGGTGGTGGGCGGCTTCGAGAAGGTGTTCGAGCTTGGCCGCAACTTCCGCAACGAGGGGCTGTCCACGCGCCACAACCCCGAATTCACCATGCTGGAGTTCTATCAGGCCTACGCCGATTACCGCGACCTGATGGACCTGACCGAACGCCTGATGCGGGATCTGGCCACGCGCGTGCTCGGCACCACCGCACTCACCTACCAGGGCCAGCCCATCGACTTTGGCCGGCCCTTCGCCCGTTACACCTTGGCCGAGGCCATCACCGCCTACCTGCCGCGCGCCACGCCAGAGCTGCTGGCGGATCTCGACGCCGCCCGCGCGCTGGCGCTGGAACTCGGCCTGGTGGTCAAGGACGACGACGGGCTGGCCCAGGTGCAGCTCGAACTGTTCGAGAAGGTGGTCGAGGAACAGCTCATCCAGCCGACCTTCGTCACCGACTTCCCGGTCGAGGTGTCGCCGCTGGCCCGCCGCCGCGCCGACAACCCGGCGCTGACCGAGCGCTTCGAGCTGTTCATCGCCGGCCGGGAACTGGCCAACGGCTTCTCCGAGCTCAACGACCCGGAAGACCAGGCCGCCCGCTTCCTGGAACAGGCCGCCCGCAAGGCCGCCGGCGACGAGGAAGCCATGTACTTCGACGCCGACTACGTGGAAGCGCTGGAATACGGCCTGCCGCCGACCGCCGGCGAAGGCATCGGCGTGGATCGCCTGGCCATGCTGTTCGCGGACGTGACGTCCATCCGCGAGGTGATTCTGTTTCCGCACCTGCGACCGGAGCGGTGAGGGCGGATACCCGATAAAGCGTAAACGGCGCATGTCGGTTGGTCGGTCGCGATGCGCGCCGGGCATGTCCGGTTCGGCGAACACCGGGCGCCGTTTCGTCTGCATGAGAGGGCGCCCGTGCTGCAGGCCCGTCCCGCGCCGCCGAACAGCGAGCCGACGCGCCAGGCGTCGATGATCGGCTACCTCAACGACTTTCACCTGATGATGATCGCCCCGGCGCTGGCACCGCCGGTGTTCCTGCTGCATCGCCCGGCGCACGGTCAGGCGGAGGGCGCCGTGCTGGCCGATTGACGGCTGCCCGGGGCGTTGCCCGCGACTGGTGCACGTGCTCGCCGGTTTGCCTGCCGGCGGTGCATGCACCGCCGCGCGGGTACCGTCGGGATTGCCGCGATCGCCGTGCCTACTGGCCGCCAGTGGCATCTGGTACGTGATTTGCAAGTGCACAATCGGCAGCGGCATCGGCGTCGCTGACTGAAAACCTGTAGGGACAAAGACGTCCACAGCCGGTCGCCCCGTGGCGGCCGGAGGTGGGCGTTTTTTTGTGCCTGAAACCGGTTGAAACGGCAGCTGGGGCGGCGTGGGCGAACACAGACAACAGGCAGGGGCTGATCCGGGCATCGTGGTGGTGGGCAGCGGTCCTGCCGGCCTGCGCCTGGTGCAGGAGCTCTACGCGCTGCATCCATTGGCGCGGGTGACGCTGTTCGGCGGCGAGCCGTGGGAGCCGTACGACCGCGTGGCCCTGTCGCTGTTCCTGGCCGGCGAGGTGGCCGCCGGTGACATCTTCTGTCCGCCGCGGGTGCCGGATGCGGCGCCGTTCTGCGCCCACTACAACCTGCCGATCGTGGCCATCGACCGGCCGGCGCGCCGCGTGCGCGATGCGGCCGGCGCCTGGCACGCCTACGACCGGCTGGTGCTGTCGGTCGGTTCGCGCCCGCACGTGCCGGGCATCCCCGGCGTCGATCTGCCCGGCGTGTACACCTTCCGCGACATGAACGACGCCCAGCGCCTGATGGCCCGCACGGCGCGTTCGCATCGCACCCTGGTGCTCGGTGGCGGCCTGCTGGGGCTGGAGGCGGCCCGCGCGCTGCAGCGCGCCGGCACCGACGTGACGGTGGTCGATCACGGCCCGCGCTTGCTGGGGCGTCAGCTGGACGCGGCGGCCTCGGAGCGGGTGTCGACGCACCTGCGCCGGCTCGGTATCGGCGTGGTGCTGGGTGATGGCGCGGCGCAGGTGCTGGGCGCCGAGCGCTGCGAGGGGCTGCGCCTGCGCAGCGGTCGCGAACTGCCGGCCGACACGCTGGTTCTGGCCACCGGCATCCGTCCCAACACGGCCCTGGCGCTGGATGCCGGTCTGGCGGTGCGCGACGGCATCGTGGTGAACGACGCGCTGCAGACCAGCGATCCGGACATCTACGCCATCGGCGAGTGCGCCGAGCACGGCGGCCGGGTGTACGGCATCGTGGCACCGGCGCTGGAGCAGGCGGCGGTGGTGGCGCATCGGCTGTGCGACCAGCCGGCGGCCTACCACGGCAGCACGCTGGCGACGCGCCTGAAGGTGGTCGGCTGCGCGGTGTTCTCGGTCGGGCGCGCCGCCGAGGACGACCTGCAGCCGGGGGATCGCAAGGTCGTGTACCGCGACGATGCCGCGGGTGTCTACCGCAGCCTGGTGATCAGCGGCGGGCGCCTGGTCGGGGCCGTGGGCTTCGGGCCGTGGGACGACTGGCAGCGCGTGCAGGAGGCGGCGAGCCGGCGCGCGCGCTGCTGGCCCTGGCAGCAGCGGCGCTTCGCCCGCTGCGGCACGGTATGGCCGGGGACGCACGAGCAGTGCACCACCGCCTGGCCGGCGGCGGCGAC
>DQBD01000013.1 GCA_003526065.1 Gammaproteobacteria bacterium
CGTGCACGTTGCAGTAGGTCGCGATCAGGTCGTCCTGCGTCGTTTGATAGGCCTCGATGTTGGTGACCAGAAAACGCACGCGCGACGGCGGGTCCTCCATCCACACCAGGCCCGTTTCAAGACGGGCGATGCGGTTGTCCAGGTCCTGGTAACTGTCGTTGTAGACCGCCGGCTCGTCCGGCGTCGGCGCCGGACGCTGATCCTTGGCGAAACGATCCTCGAGGATCGGCAACCAGTAGTGCACGTCGGGATCGACCATGCTTTCCAGCCACAACCGCGGCTGGCGGCCGTTCTGCAGACGCGCCTCACGGAAGTAGAACTGCGACACCTCGTGATGCAGCGACACATCGACGGGCCGGCTCTCGTCGGCCTGCACGGGGCTGAAGGCCTGGTTCAGCGGCGCATTCATGCTGCACGCTCCTTCTTGGCGTTGGCGGCGCCGCGGATCAGAGGCTCTTTCCAGGTGGCATCGTTGGCACGCACCGCCTCCCAGCTTTCAACCTGCATCAGCTCCGCCCAGAACCGGTAGAAGCCCCGATACGACGTCTCGCCGATGAAGCTCTTGCCGACGATGCCCGGCAGATCCGGATGCTCGGTGTCGTTCAACTGCCCCATCTGCGCGTTCATCAGACCCTTACGGGTCTGCGGGCCGCGGTTGCTCCAGGTGCAGGTCTCCATGTTCTCGCCATCGTCGCTCTCCAGCGTCCCGGCCGTGCCGAACGTGTGGATGGCCTGCTTGACGATCTCGCGCTTCAGTTCCGGCGACATGGCCTTCTCGACCAGCGTCCAGGTCCACACCTCGATCTCGTTCGGGCCACGCGGGTTCCATACCTTGAAGGTATTGGTGCCATACAGATACGAGCAGTTGGGAAAAATGCCGGCGTTCCAGTGCCCCATGTAGAACTTGGCACGCCAATCACCCAGCTTCTCGGCCACTTCCGGCGCCTTGGCGGAGGCGTACTCGCGGTACGCCGGATCATCGTGCAGCAGGCCCACACCGTCCCAGATCACGCCAAAACCATGGCCGTGACGCGACGTGATCTGCATGCCCGCGTCCTCGAAGGGAATCTCGGCATTGCCGGCCAACCCAGCCAACGGACCACCGAGCACCTTGATGGCGGCAGCGTGAGTCCAGCCGACGTGGTACCCATCGCCGATGAAGTTCTCGGACGGCACCTTCCAGTTGCAGCGCAGGATGGATTTCATCGGCGGGCCGATCAGTTCGGCACCGCCCGTGCCGTCCATCCAGGTATCCAGGTACCAGCCCATCTCGCCAAGATACTCGGCCAGCGTCGGCGCCTGCGGATCGAAGCAACCGAACACGAAACCACGGTAGCTGTCGACCTTGGCAACCTCGCGCAGCCCCCATTGCGACTTGTCCAGGCGGTTGTAATACGCCGACTGCTCCAGCGGCAGGGCCACCAACTCGCCGTCCATGCCGAACGACCAGCCGTGATAGCTGCAGGTAAAGGCCTTCGCATTGCCGCTGTCGGCGTGACACACCTGATTGCCACGGTGCGTGCAGGAGTTCAGGAACACCTTGATCGACCCGTCGCGCTGACGCACGACAATGACCTTGTCCTCACCCATGTAGGCGGTCACGAAATCGCCAGGCTGTGGAATCTGGCTCTCGTGGGTCAGGAACAGCCAGCAACGGCCAAATACGCGCTCGAGTTCCTGCTCGTAGACCTCCTGGTCCCAGAATACGCGCTTGCTTTGCACCGCTCCGGCGACGTCCACCAATTCATTGATGTTCACCACAGCTTCACCTCCGTGTTTTCGCAGTGGGCCTGCCCGCTTTTGGCAGTTGAACAAATATTATGCCGCAGGTATCGGGCCGACGCGCTGCCAGCGGCCGCCTCCTGGCTGAAGGCGAGGCCTTCCGCGCATCGGGCATTTCGCCCGCCGGGCGGACCGTGCCGCCCTCTGCGACCGTGCGATCAGCGCCCCGGCAGCAGCCACCGCAATGATGAACGCCGCCCCACCGCGCCCCCCAACACAACCCGCCGCAGCGAGGCAGCGTCAGGCCGCCGGCTTCAGTTCCGCCAGCCCCAGGCCGGTGATCCACTCCGGAATCGGCTCGTAGCAGATCACTTCGCCACGGAAGCGGGGCATGGCCGCCATGGCGACAATCCAGTTGCGGATCTCGAAGGCGCCATTGCCGCCCTCACGCAGCACGTAGGCATCGTCCAGCGCCGCCATCGCCTCGACATCACCGCGCACCACCATGTCCAGGATCATCTGATCGAAGTCCTGGTCCACGCGCCCCATGTCGGACGTGCCAACCCGGTGGCTGATGCCACCACACCCCATGACCACCACGCGATCGTCACCCGGAAAGGCAGCCACGGCTTCGCCGATCATTTGCCCCAATGCCTGGGCACGCTTCAGGCGCAGCAGCGGCGTCACCGCCGCGGCGGTATAGATGGGGATGGTGCGCACGCCCGGGTTGGGGGTTACCGCCAGATGGACGGGAATCATGGTGCCGTGGTCGAGCACCAGCGACTTGGCCACGGCCCAGTCGAACCCACGGTCCAGGCCGTAATGCATGATGTGCTCGGCCAGCGGCACGTTGTTCGGCACAACGTAGCGGTCGAAGCGCATCCAGTTTTCTTCCGGTCCCTCGAGGTCGCCGATGCCGATCAGGTACTGCGGCAGACAGTGCGGGCCGAACAGCGCGAAGTGGTCATCACCGACCACGACGGCGGTGTCGGCACCCAGCTCGCCGATGCGCGCGGCCACGCGCGCGAAGCCGGCCATGATGTTGGCCGCCTGGCGCTTGTTGGCAACTTCCGGAAAGGCCGTGATGGCCGGGTCATGCGGTACGCAGAACCCTCCCACGATACGTGCCATGCCCGCTCCTCCTCATAGTCGTTATCGGTATCGGTCAGCGGCGCGCCGGCACCCTGCTCAGGCCCCGGCCCTGGCCGGCCCACCCCTGCCCAGCGCCCGACGCAACGCCGCACGCAGCTGGCGGAAGCGAATGTAGCCCTTCAGGCCGATGGCCTTGAAACCGGTCATCCCCATGTCCGGCAGCTTGCCGTCGTTCATGTGCACCAGATAGTCGAAGGGCATCTCGTCGGCGCCCTTCAACAGCGGCCAGACCATGATGGTCAACAGGGTGCTGACGCCATGCTCGGCCAGCGCCTTCAGATCGACATTTCGAACCATCGCGCGCTCTTCCGGGGTCAGGTTGTACCGACCCAGGTAGGCCTCCGGATCACGACGGAACTCGTCAATCCGGGCCGGCTTGTTGCCAAACTCCCAGAACACCTTCTCCACTGCATGCACGCTCATCGCCTACCCCCGCTGATGACTGCCAACGCTCGCCCCGACCGGTCGCGGCGGTGCGCGCAAAATGGCATTCTTAATGATTGCACCGCCCCACGCCACCTCCGCGGCCACGAACGTGCGTTTGCCCACACTGCAGCGGGACGGCTAACATGCCGACGGATGTGCGCCCGCGCAGTGTGTGACGTGTCGCATCGCCGATCTTTCAGGAGGAGAACTCATGGTCTCGCGTCGCGCTTTCTTGCGAGGCGGCAGTCTTGCCGGACTGGCTTCACTGGTCCCCACCGCCGGCGCTGCCGTGTACCCGCGCCCTGCGCTGCGGCATCAGCCGTTCGAGGCACTGTGTGACACCCGCCATGCAGACGGCGATGCGTTCCTCGCGGCGGCCGCTCCGGTCGCCTTTCGCGCGCACGGCGTCGGTGCCGATCCGGCCACCGTCCTGGGTGTAGTGGCCGACGCCACCGCCGCCGGCCGGCTGCTGCTGGGACTGACCACGCCTTCGGCCCTCATGATCGCCCGCCAGATGGCCGCCTCGCACGGCTACGCGCTGGTCTTCCACGGCGAGCACGCCTATCAACGCAACGGCCAGCTGCACCATCGCCTGCGCGGCGACGGCGCCTGGGTGAACGACCTGGCGGACCTGCTGCAGGCCAGCGGCAACGCCTGGCCACGAACCCTTGGGCGCACCCTGGCCAGCCTGCCGGCCGATCGCGACTGCGCGGACCTGCCAGCCGTCAACTGCAGCTCGCGTCATGACGGCGACCACACCGGCCAACGGGTCACCTGGATTCTGGCGCCCGTTGGCGCCTGACTCGGCGCCGCGGCGCTTCCCCAGAAACCGTCTTCAGTATTCAAGGAGAAACTGACATGCCAAAGGCGCTGCCCGATTGGCTGACCCCGCAACAGTTCTGGCAGGCGGTGGACGAAATGCGCGCCGTGGTCGGCAAGGACTGGGTCATTTCCGAGGACGGCCCGGCGCTGCGCAGCTACCGTGATGCCTTCTCGCCGGAGGAAGACGACACCTTCCTGCCGTCGGCGGTGGTGGCCCCGGACGGCGTCGAGCAAATCCAGAAGATCCTCAAGATCGCCAACGACTACCGCGTGCCGCTGTGGACCATCTCCAGCGGCAAGAACTTCGCCTATGGCGGCCCGGCGCCGCGCAAGGCCGGACACGTGGTGCTGGACCTCAAGCGCATGAACCGCATCCTCGAGGTCAACGAGGAATTCGGCTACGCCCTGGTCGAGCCGGGCGTCACCTACTTCCAGCTCTACGAATACATCCAGAAAAAAGGCTACAAGCTGTGGATCGACCCGGCGGCCCCCGGCTGGGGCAGCGTGCTGGGCAACACACTCGAGCATGGCGTCGGCTACACGCCGTATGGCGACCACTTCATGATGCACTGCGGCATGGAGGTGGTGCTGGCCGACGGCACCGTGCTGCGTACCGGCCAGGGCTCGCTGCCGGACACGCAGTGCTGGCAGCTGTTCCAGTACGGCTTCGGGCCGGTTCTGGACGGCATCTTCTCGCAGTCCAACTTCGGCGTGGTCACCAAGATGGGCATGTGGCTGATGCCGGAGCCGCCCGGCTACATGCCGTTCATGATCACCTATGAGCGCGAGGAAGACCTGCACGCCATCACCGAGGCCGTGCGCCCGCTCAAGGTGAGCATGACCATCCCGAACGCCGCCTTCACGGTCGGCCTGCTGTGGGAGGCATCCATCAAGACCACCCGCGCCCAGTACGGTGACCCCAAGAAGCCGTTGCCGGACAGCGCACTGAAGAAAATCATGTCCGACCACAAGCTCGGCATGTGGAACTTCTATGCCGCGCTCTACGGTCCCAAGCCCATGATGGACAACACCCTCAAGGTGGTGCGCGACGCGCTGGGCAGCATTCCGGGCGCCAAGTTCTACTTCGACGAGGACCGCAAGGGCGATCCGTCCTGGGATTACCGCGTGAAGCTGATGCGCGGGATTCCGAACATGACCGAGTTCAACATGACCAACTGGGTCGGCGGCTCGGGGGCCCATGTCGACTTCTCGCCCATCTCGCCGACCCGTGGCGAAGACGCCATGCGCCAGTACCAGATGATCAAGACCCGCGCCAACGAGTACGGCTTCGACTACCTGGGCGAATTCGCGGTCGGCTGGCGCGACATGCATCACGTGTTCTCGCTCACCTTCGACCGCGCCGACGCCGACGAGCGCCGCCGGGCGCGCGAACTGTTCAACGTGCTGATCGACGAAGCGGCCAAGGCCGGCTATGGCGAGTACCGCACGCATCTGGCCTTCATGGACAAGATCGCCGGCACCTACAACTGGAACGACGGCGCGCTGTGGAAACTGCACCACAGACTCAAGGACGCATTGGATCCGAACGGCATCCTGGCCCCCGGCAAGATGGGCATCTGGCCGCGACACATGCGCGAGGAGGAAGCCTGATGCGGCGCACACTGGGACTCCTGTTGCTGGCGGCCAGCCTTGGCGTGTCCGCCTCCGAAAGCGCGCCGGACGGCGTCGATGCCCGCCCGCGCAGCGGCGAGGCGAGCTGGAAGCTGTTCTGCGAGGGCTGCCACATGCCGGGCCCCGAGGCGCCCGGCACGCGCGTGCTGGCGGCCCGCCTGGGCTGGGACAAGGCGCCGCTCAAGGGGCGCCAGGATCTCGACCCGACCTACGTCAAGTACGTGGTGCGCCACGGCCTGATCGAGATGGCGCCGCTGCGCCCGACCGACATCACCGACG
>DQBD01000243.1:0-5292 GCA_003526065.1 Gammaproteobacteria bacterium
GCAACGCCAACGACGGCATCTCCATCGCCCAGGTGGCGGAAGGTGCGCTCGGCGAGGTGACCAACGCCCTGCAGCGCATGCGTGAGCTGGCGGTGCAGTCGGCCAACGACACCAACAGCGCCGCCGACCGCGCTTCCCTGCAGAAGGAAGTGGCCCAGTTGCAGCAGGAAATCAGCCGGATTGCCACGCAGACCCAGTTCAATGGCAAGAACGTGCTCGACGGCTCGTTCGCCAACGGCGTGTTCCAGGTCGGTGCCTACTCGGGGCAGACCATCAGCTTCGGTATCGGCAGCGCCAAGGCCACCGACATCGGTTCGCACCAGGTGGCCAGCCAGGGCCACATCGGCAACGCCCTGGCTGCCGCGGCCGATGCCACCGCCAACAACGGCCTGGACGCGCAGACGCTGACCGTGTCCGGTTCGACCGGCAGTGCCGCTGTCGCCCTGAGCGGTGGCGAGACCGCCAAGGCGGTCGCCGATCTGGTCAATGCGCAGAGTGTGACCACCGGCGTCACGGCCACCGCCACCAATTCGGCATCCGTGGGTTCGCTGAGCGCCGCCGGTACCGTCAGCTTCAACCTGTACGGTTCCAACTCGTCGGCCGTGGCGATCTCCGCCACCGTCGGCAGCACCTCCGATCTCAGCGCCCTGGCCGACGCCATCAACGCCAAGACGGCCGAAACCGGCCTGACCGCCGAATTGGCGAGCAACAAGGCGTCGTTCACGCTGAAGAGCGCCGACGGTTACGACATCAAGATCGAGAACTTCGTCCACTCCGGCGATGCCGGCGAGACGCTGGCGGTCGAGGGTCAGACCCTGACCGGCCCGACGGGCGGTACGCCGGCCGGCACGGACAGCCTGGTCGTGGGCGGCAAGCTCGAGTTCAACTCGTCCACCGCCTTCAGCCTGAGCAGCAGCTCCGGTACGGAACTGCTGACCGCCGGCACCGTGGGCAGCAGCCTGTCCTCGGTGGGCGCGCTGAACATCGGCACCCAGGTGGGTGCCAGCAACGCGCTGGCCGTGGTCGACGGCGCCCTGGCCTTCGTCGACGACCTGCGTGCCTCTCTGGGTGCGGTGCAGAACCGCTTCAGCTCGGTGGTGGCCAGCAACCAGGCCACGGCGGAGAACGTGTCGGCCGCCCGCTCGCGCATCCAGGATGCCGACTTCGCGGCCGAGACGGCCAACCTGTCGCGGGCGCAGATCCTGCAGCAGGCGGGCACGGCCATGCTGGCGCAGGCCAACCAGCAGTCGCAGAACGTGCTCTCGCTGCTGCGGTAAGCGGGTGGGCGCACAACGCGCTTGCAACGTGCGGGCGGCGGGTCGAGGCATGTCTTCGGCCCGCCGTTTCGCGTGTCCGCGTTGCGTGTTCACAGGACGATCGAGACCGGCCGGGTAGGCCTGTGCCGACCCGCCTTCATGGACGGAGGATGACCCAATGGACATTCGCTTCGCTCCAGGTGCCCGCCTGTCGGCCGTCACCGCGGCACGGACAACGGTCGAGGCACCGTCATCGCGCGACGACGGACCCGTCGGCCCGGCACGCAGCGCCCACGCGGCGCACGATCAGGCCGTGGCGCGACTGCAGGACCACGTCCAGAACGTGCAGCGCGAACTGCGTTTCAGGGTGGATGAGGCAACCGGTCAGACCGTGGTGCGCGTGGTGGAGAAGCCGACCGGGCGGCTGATTCGGCAGGTCCCGAACCAAAGCACGCTCGACCTGAACGCGTTCCTGCAATCGATCAGCGGTCCGCTGCTGCGCGAGCGGGCCTGAGGAGGACGACATGGCAGGCTTGAGTTCCGCGGGTATCGGGTCCGGCCTCGACGTCGCCGGGCTGGTGTCGAAGCTGATCGACGCCGAGCGCACACCGGTATTGACGCGCCTGGCCGGCAAGGAGGCCACGCTGCAGGCGCAGCTGTCCGGGTTCGGGCTGCTGCGCGGTGCGCTGGACAAGCTCAGTTCGGCCCTTGACGGGCTCGCTTCGCCGACGCTGCTGACCGCCAACAAGGCGACCGTCAGCGACGACACGCGCTTGACCGCCAGCGCCGGCGACACCGCCGCGCCCGGTACCTACGCGGTCGAGGTCAGCAGCCTGGCCAGGGCGCAGAAACTCGCCTCCGACGCCTTTGCCGACGCCGACGCCGTGGTCGGAACCGGCACGCTGACGCTGGCCCTCGGCGGCAAGAGCGCCAGCGTCACCATCGACGACGGCAACAACACCCTGGCCGGCATCCGCGACGCCATCAACGCCGCCCGTGATGCCGACGGCAAGCCACTGGGGGTCACCGCCACCCTGGTCACCAGCACCGGCGCCACGGAACCGGCCGGCACCTACCTGGTGCTCACCTCCGGCAAGACCGGCGCCGCCAACACCATCAGCCTGACGCAGACGGGCGGTGACGGCGGCCTGGCGGCGCTGCAGTACGAAACCGGCGGGTTGGCCAACGGCCTGACCGAAAAGCAGCCACCGGCCGACGCGGTGGTCAAGGTGGACGGTTTCACCTACGCCAGTGACAGCAACACCGTCACCGGTGCCCTGGCCGGCGTGACGCTGAACCTGAAGGCGGTCACCACCGAGTCGGCCACGCTCACCGTCAGTGCCAACACCGGCTCGGTGCGGGCCAAGGTGCAGGCCATGGTGGATGCCTACAACGGCTTGCGCGCGGTCATCCGGGAGCAGGGTGGCTACAACGCCGCCACCGGCAAGGGCGGGGTGCTGATCGGCGACCCGGCGCTGCGCAACCTGGAAGGTCAGTTGCGGCGCCAGCTGGTGGATCCGGTGCCGGGTGCCGGCGGCGCGCTCACGGCGGCCGGCGATCTTGGCCTCAGGTTCGACGCCAACGGCAACATGACCCTCGACAGCGCCACGTTCGACGCCGTGCTCGCCGCGGACCGGAGCGCCCTGGCCGGTGTGCTGCAGGGCGACGGGGCGCTGGTGAAGCGCCTGAGCGGTGTGGTGGATGGGTATCTGGCCGGCAGTGACGGCCTGATCAAGGCGCGGACCGACGGCATCGACCGGCGCCTGCGCGACATCAGCGACCAGCGCAACGCGCTCGACCGGCGTCTGGCTTCGCTCGAGGACCGCTACCTGGCGCAGTTCTACGCGCTCGATGGTCTGATCAGCCAGCTGACGGCGACCGGAAATTTCCTCACCCAGCAGCTGGCCACTTTACCCGGCGCGGCATCGGCCGATAAGTAACCAGTGACAGGTTATCTAACCCCGGAGATCCGATTTATGTCCCCGTCCAGCGCCGCCCTGAAGCAGTACGCCGCCGTGCAGGTGCAGTCCAGCGTCAGCGAGGCCTCCCCGCACCGTCTCACTGCCATGTTGTTCGACGGTGCCATCGAACGCATCAACCAGGCCAAGGGCCACATGCAGCGCGGTGAGCTGGCCCGCCAGGGCGAGCTGATCTCTGCCGCCATGGCCATCGTCGCCGAGCTGGCCGGCAGCCTGAACCGGGATGTCGCGCCGCAGTTCGTCGACCATCTGGACGGCTTGTACGACTACATACAGCGCCGCCTGCTGGAGGCCAATCGCCGTCAGGACCTGGCCTTGCTGGACGAGGCGGGTCGCCTGCTCGGCACCGTGGCCGAGGCCTGGCACGCCATCGGGCCGGACCGCCCGTCAGCGGCGCGCGCCGGCGCGTGAACGACACCGCGCTGCAGTCGGCACTGGCATTGACCGCGGCCATGTTGGCGGCGGCCGATGCCGATGCCTGGGACGAGGTGGCGGCACTCGCCGCCCGCCGACACGCGTGCCTTCAGGCTGCGCTCGGCGGCGATGCCTGGCGTTTGCGGTCGCAGGTGGTGCAGGACCTGCGGCACATTCTCGCGGCGGACCGGCAACTGGCCGAGCGCGCCTCGGCCGCGCGCCGTCAGGCCACCAGCGCCCTGCGCGAACTGCGCGGTGGCACGCGCATGCAGGACGTGTACGCTGCGAACGCCGCCCTCGGCTGAGCGCTTTCGCCTGCCGTACCATTCATCCGCGCTGGTGGACGCCGGGCGGAGGGCTGGTGCCGTGACGGGAGAAAAAGCATGACGTGGCAGGCCGACGCTGTGTTCGCGGGTGCGCTCACACATGTCGATCGCCTGACGGTGATCTGGCAACCACGCACGCAGTTGCCAGGTGAGCTGGAGGCGATTGACGCCAATCGTCGCGCGTCGGCGCTGCTGGGGTTGCTCGGTGGCCTCGACGAACTGCCCCCGGTCGACGATTCCCCCCAGCTGGCTGCGCACGTGCAGCGCCTGGATCAGAAGCTCGACCTCGCCCTGGAACTGCTCGGCCGCCTGGTGGCGCGCGAGCAGGCGCTGCCGGCGCCCGTGCCGGTGCAACTGAGCGCGCGTGCAGTCATGTGGCGGGCCGAACCGCCGCCGGCCGCCGGTTCGGGATGGGTGGCGCTTTACCTGCTGCCGCACCTGCCCAAGCCGCTCGAGCTGCCGGCGGTGCTGCATGTGCTGGACGACGGCGCGGTGGTGGCCGAGTTCCAGGGGCTCGAGCCGGCGGTCAGTGAGGCGCTGGAGCGGTTCGTGTTCCGCTGCCACCGGCGCGCGGTGGCGCAGGCCAGGCGCCCGGGCGGCGCTGGCTGACAGCAGGACAGTGACCCGCGTTCCGGCCACTGCCGAAAAACCGGCACGTGTGCCGGCACGTGCGGTTCCGCGGGTCGCCGATTTCTTGACACGTGCTGTGCGTGTTTGCACTATTGCGGACGTTTTTGGCGCGTTTGCGTGATGCGTGGGCGCGCCGGGTGACGTCATCATGACGCACTCGGGCAGGGTTAACAGGGAAACCCGAGGCATGGTCCGCGATTGTCTGGTTCTGGCGCCGCCGCCGGCGGACGTCTGTCCCGCGCCGGTTGATCTGTTGCATTTTCTTGGCTACCACACCGTCACCGACGGTGAGTTGGACGAGTGGCCCGACGACGCGCCGCCATTGGCGCTGATGCTGTTTCAGACCGGTTCGCGCGAGGAGGCCATGGCGCTGCTCGCGCGCTGTCGTGCCCGTTGGCCGCGCACGGTGGCCGTGCTGGCGGTGCCGGACGGCGAGAAGGCCGGTGCGGACTGGCAGACCGCGCTCGGTCGGGCACTCATCGGCACGGTGACGCTGCCGCTGCAATACGACAGCCTGAGCGCCGCGCTCGACCGGGCGCGTTTCGTGCGCGAGCGGGCGGGCAGTCGCCACAACGCCAGCCTCGTGTACCGACTGGTTGGTCACGGGCACGCCATGGAGCGTGTCAATTACCTGATCGAGCGCGTGGCCCGCACCGACTCCAACGTGCTCGTGCTCGGCGAGTCCGG
>DQBD01000243.1:5563-8091 GCA_003526065.1 Gammaproteobacteria bacterium
GAAAGCGAGCTGTTCGGGCACGAGAAGGGCGCATTCACCGGTGCCATCAGCGCCCGTCAGGGGCGTTTCGAGGCGGCCGAGGGCGGCACCCTGTTCCTGGACGAAATTGGCGACATGAGCCTGCCGATGCAGGTCAAGCTGCTGCGTGTGTTGCAGGAGCGCGTGTTCGAGCGCGTCGGCAGCAACCGCAGCATCAACGCCGATGTGCGCATCATCGCCGCCACGCATCGAGACCTGGAAGCGGGCATCCGTGAGGGCCGGTTCCGCGAGGATCTCTACTACCGCCTGAATGTGTTCCCGATCGAGTTGCCGCCACTGCGCCAGCGCTGCGAGGACATTCCGGCGCTGGTCGACGAACTGGGCGCGCGCATCGCGCGGGAGAAGGGCATTCGGGTGCGCCTGAATCGCGATGCCATGGCCGTGTTGTCCGAGTATCCGTGGCCCGGCAATGTGCGCGAGCTGGCCAACCTCATCGAGCGCATGGCCATCCTGCACGGCGAACGGCCCGTGAGCGCTGCGGATCTGCCGTCACGGCTGCGTCAGTCGGCTGGCGTTGCGGCGCCGTGCGACGAAACCGGCGACCTGCCGCTGCCGGGCGTCGGCGTCGGTGCGCCGATGCAGGCCGGCTCCAGCCGGTTGCCGCTCGCCGGCATCAATCTCAAGGACCACCTTGAGGACCTGGAGCGGACCTACATCCAGCAGGCGCTCACCGAGGCCAACGAAGTCGTCGCCCACGCCGCCGAACTGCTGAACATGCGTCGCACGACGCTGGTCGAGAAGATGCGCAAATACGGCCTGCAACGGGCCGGATCGGTGTCGGATGCTTGACGGTTGGTGGATATCCCATCAATAACTGTAAGAATAATAATGAAAAAATAAACTGGTACGGTGCTTGCTAAAGGCCTGATCGACACCGGCCCCGCCGTCGCGGGGCGCAGCGATCAGGACCTGGATCATGCCGGCCACGCTTTCTCACAAACACACCGTCGACCCCGACGTCGACGCGTTCGAGCACCTGTCGGGGGCGCTCGACCAGTCGTACCGCCAGCTCGAACGGCGCCTGGAGGCACTGCAGCAGCAGCTGGCGGTTCAGCGGCCGCTTGCCGCGCTGGGAGAAATGACAGCCGGTTTGGCGCATCAGGTGCGCACGCCGCTGGCCACCGCCCTGGTCTACGCCTGCCATCTGCGTGACGCCAGCCTGGAACCGGGCGATCAGACGCGGTTCGCGGGCCGGCTGGTCGAGCGCCTGCGTCAGCTCGAGCGTCTGGTGGCAGACATGCTGGCATTCGCGCATGGCGCCAATCCGGGCACCGGAAGTTTCACCGTCGCCGACCTGCTGCATGCGGTCTGCGCAACCGTGCAGCCGCGCTGCCCGGACGGGGCGCGACTGCGGTTGCCGCCGGCGCCACCGCCGGCGCGTCTGACCGGCAGTGTCGAGAACCTGGCCGGGGCGCTGGCCAATCTGTGTCTGAACGCCTTCGAGGCGGGGGCGACCGAGGTCGCCGTCGTGTGTGACGTGCACGACGGCGAACTGTGGCTGGCCGTGAGTGACGACGGCCCCGGTGTGGAGCCGGCCTTGCGGGCACGCGTGTTCGAGCCGTTCGTGTCCGGGCGGCCGGGCGGCACCGGCCTGGGACTGGCGGTGGCCCGGGGCATCATCGAGCGCCACCACGGCCACCTGGTGCTGGCCGAGTCGACGGCCGGCTGTCGTTTCGAGGTGACCCTGCCGTGCCGCCGCCCGCGTCGCGTCGCTGCCCTGACGCTGGAGGATTGAGCCATGAGCCATGCCGCGGTGATGGTGGTGGAGGACGATCCGGCCCTGCGCGAGGCCTTGTGCGACACGCTGGATCTGGCCGGCTACCGCAGCCTGGCCGCCGCCGACGGGCAGGCGGCGCTGGCCATGCTGGAACGCGAGCGCCCGGCATTGGTCGTCAGCGACGTACAGATGCAGCCGATGGACGGTGACGCGCTGCTGCAGGCCCTGCGCCGGCGCCGGCCGGACTTGCCGGTGGTGCTGATGACCGCCTTCGGCACCATCCGACACGCCGTGCAGGCGGTGCGCGACGGTGCCGTTGAGTACCTGGCGAAACCGTTCGAGCCGGCGGCACTGGTCGGGATGGTCGGCCAGTTGCTGCCACCGGGCGCCGACGCCGCCGACGCCCCGGTGGCCGACGACCCGCGGTCGCGTGAGCTGCTGTCGCTGGCGGCGCGGGTGGCGGACAGCGAGGTCAGCGTGCTGCTGACCGGCGAGTCGGGTACCGGCAAGGAGGTGATGGCGCGCTATATCCACGACCAGTCGCCGCGGCGCGACGGGCCATTCGTGGCCATCAATTGCGCCGCCATTCCGGAAAACATGCTCGAGGCGACGCTGTTCGGTTACGAGAAGGGTGCCTTCACCGGCGCCAGCAGCGCGCACGCCGGCAAGTTCGAGCAGGCCCACGGCGGAACCCTGCTGCTGGACGAGATTTCCGAGATGGCGCTCGGCCTGCAGGCCAAACTGCTGCGCGTGTTGCAGGAGCGCGTGTTCG
>DQBD01000239.1:0-1735 GCA_003526065.1 Gammaproteobacteria bacterium
GTCGGTGAGCAGGTCGAGCGCGCCTCCTGCGCGACCTGCGCGTCGACGCCGCGCGCGCCTGACAGAGGGTGCGGATGCCGCAAGCCCGCGGGCCGACCAGGCACGGCCGGACACGCATCGGGCACGCCCCGGCCTGATTCGCGCGAACACATCCGGACCGGCGCCGGACCGCACGTGCGACGCAGGAAACGCGCCGCACGGGCCTGTCTTCACAAACGCCGAGCCACCCGGCCGCTATGGCAGGGCGATGCGCCCCGGCGCGATCGGCCCCTGCTCCAGCGATACCAGACGCAGCTCCTCGCCGTAGCGCAGCACGCCGCCCAGGCCCTGCTGTTCCACCTGCTGCAGCGGCCGCGCGTAGACGCTGGCGTCGGCGCCGACCGCCGAGACCGTGTCCCTGGCCACCTTGAGCAGGGCGTCCTGCACCGCCTTCAGCTGCGGATCGTCGCTGACCACCAGCTCGGCGCGCTGTTCGCCGTTGGACGTGCGCGCCACCGCCTCGTACACCTCGCCGTCATGGCCGGCCACGGTTTCCCGGCGACCGAGCGGGCGCATCGACACGTCGGTCGGCACGTCCGAGGTGGCATTGCCCAGCAGCCCGGCCAGGAAGGTGTCGGCACCGACCGCGCGGATCTGACGCGTCACCTTCTCGATGTCGATGACCTGACCCTGGGCGACCGCGTACAGACGCCCGTCCAGCATCAACTGGTAATTCCCGGCGTCCATGCCGACCCGAAAATTGGCGCCGTCGCGGTACTCGACCTGCAGCCGGTCACCGCCGGCCATGGCGTAAACCGCGATGACATCCGCAAACGCCGGCGCCGCCAGCAAGGCCGCGGCGAGAAACAACACTCGGTGCAACATGAACAAGCCACCTCTGGGTAGAAAACCGCGTGCGCGGACGCGGGGTAACGACATCACGGGCGCACCCGCACCCGGTACGTGAGCGTTTGACTGCCGCCGGCCGGCACCGTCACGCGCCAGCGCGCGGTGTGTGCGGCCACCTTNNTGATAGTTCTGCGAGTCCGTGCCGATGCGAAAGTTGGCGGCGTCGCGGTACTCGACCCGTAGCTGATCACCACCGGCCATGGAATAAACCGCAGTGACATCCGCAAAGGCCGACGCCGACAGCAAGGCCACGACGAACAAACACACTCGCTGCAACATAATCACTCCACCTCTTGGGGAACAACCGCGCCCACGGACGCGAGAAAACGACATTACAGGTGCACCCGCACCCGGTACGTGAGCGTTTGACTGCCGCCGGCCGGCACCGTCACGCGCCAGCGCGCGGTGTGTGCGGCCACCTTCTCGTGCGCCAGCGAGCTGTCGATCATCCGCCAGTCGCCGGCAATCGGCTCCAGCACGGTGACCGTGACCGCGGCCTTCTTGGCGTTCTTGATCTCGATCCGGTAGGCGCTCTCATACTGCCGGCGCTCGTCCTTTCCAGTGGACAGAACGCGAAAGTCGGTCTGCGTCTTGCGAGCCGTGACATCGAAGGCCTGGCCCAGGGTCAGTTCCGCCGATTCGTTCTCGGGCGTGTGGTCGATGCGGTCCTCGCCGACGAACTGCGTGCCGCCGGCCGAATCGCGCTGGTACACGCGCACCACCCCGGCCGGCAGCGGCAGACCGAGGCCGTCCGCCTTGGCGTTGCGCAGCTTCAGCAGCACCGCCACCTTCAGCGACCGGCCGATCTCGCCGGCCTGCCGGGTGTAGTAATCCCCGGTGCCGGCCA
>DQBD01000239.1:1959-4470 GCA_003526065.1 Gammaproteobacteria bacterium
GGGTGTAGTAATACCCGGTGCCGGCCAGCCGATACTCCTTTTGTACCCGCACGCCGGGGGCGTTCAGCAGGGCCACCTGCTTGGTCTGCTGGTCGGCCAGTGTGGTGGGGCGACCGAGCGTGTACAGGTGATAGTCCAGCAGCGCCTCCTGCTGCATGCCACCGGCGTCGGCCTTGGCCGTCGCCTGCGCCATCATCAGTTCACGGTGCAGCGCCGGCTGCACCCGGTGCACGTCACCGGCGACCAGCTGCAGGCGCGCATCGCGGTAGGCGGTGCCGCTGCGGTTGGTCAGCGTCACCCAGCCGGACAGCGCAAGACTCCGTTCATCGTCGTCAAGCTCCGCCACATAGTCCGCCTGCCAGGTGAGCCCACCGGTCAGGTACGACAGCTCCAGTGCGCGCCGCCCGGCACCGGCACTGTCCAGCGTCACCGCCAGCGTGGGACGGTCACGCAGGTTGTCCGGCACGGCATCGAACACCAGCCGGCCGGGCACGCCGGTCTCGATGCGGTCACCGATCTTCAGCACCACACCCTCGCCGGCGGCGAGCACGGTGGCGGTTTCCACGCTGTCGGCGCCGGTGGTGGGATGCGTACGCAGCACGCGCACCTCGCGGCCGACATATTTTTCCAGCAGCTTGGCCGGTGTCAGCAGGTCGAAATCGAAGTTCTGCTCGAGCAGCCGGATCGGCTTGCCGTCGGC
Organism: Gammaproteobacteria bacterium; assembly: GCA_003526065.1. The sequence continues at coordinate 2,660 of DQBD01000239.1, forward strand.
CACCCGCAGCAGGGCCGTTTCCGGGCGGATCTGCGCGCTCACGTCACGCAGTTCCAGCGTCTGCTCGCCGGCCGGCAGCGCCAGCCGGCGGGTATCCTTCACCAGGGCCAGATCACCGTTGTACACGGTCACCGCCAGCGCCGCCTGGTCTTCCAGGGTGCTGCGCAGCGGCGCCGCCTGCGCCACCCCGACCAGCAAGGCCAACAGCCAGACACCATGTCGCATGCATCACCCTCCTCGCCCAGCCCGCGGCTGGTGCTGCTGAACAAACCCTACGACGTGCTGTGCCAGTTCACGGATGCGGCCGGGCGCCCGACGCTGGCACAGCTTCTACCCTTGCCCGGGCTGTACCCGGCCGGACGCTTGGACCGCGACTCCGAGGGCTTGTTGCTGCTGACCGGCGACGGCCGCCTGCAACAGCGCATCGCCGACCCCGCCTTCAAGCTGCCCAAGACCTACCTGGCGCAGGTGGAAGGCGAGCCGGACGGGACCGCGCTCGGCGCGCTGCGCCACGGCGTGCAGCTCAAGGACGGCCTCACCCGCCCGGCACAGGCACGCTGCATCCCGCCACCACCGTGGCTGTGGCCGCGCCAGCCGCCCATCCGCGAACGCCGCCACATTCCCACCGCCTGGCTGGAGCTGGTCATCACCGAAGGCCGCAACCGCCAGGTGCGACGCATGACCGCTGCCGTCGGCCACCCCACGCTGCGCCTGATCCGTGTCGGCATCGGCCCGCTGCGGCTGGATCATCTGGCCCCGGGCGCCTGGCGGCCCGCCGACACGGGCGAGCTGACCGCGCTGGATCATGCCACCCGGCCGGCCGGCGTACCGCCCAGGGCACGCTCCAGATCGGCGACGAAGGCCTCCCGCTCACGGTAGACGATGCCGGTAATGCCGAGCGCCGCGGCACGCGCCACGTTGTCCGGGTTGTCGTCGATGAACACGGCCTGCGCCGGCGCCACGTCGAGCGCCTCCAGCACCGCCGTGAAAGCCGCCGTCTCGCGCTTGCAGGCGCCCAGGTAGTAGCTGTTGAACACCCGCCCGAAGGCGTGGGCGAACGGCTGCGCATGCTCGATTTCATCCAGCCAGTCGGTATGGTCGGACAGCACCGCGGTGACATGACCGGCCGTGGCCAGTCGGGCGGCCAGCGCGAGCTGCCAGGGCCGCACCCGCGAGGCGGCCAGCAACTCGCCCCGGAACTGCCCACAGTCGCCCAGCGGCCCGAGCCGCTCCTGCAGCAACTGCCACCAGGCCTGCTCGCTGCCGCGACCGGTGACATACCCGCTGTCGACCAGGGCCTGCATCGCCAGCCCCGGCAACGGCGGGTAGTCGAGCGCCCGGCGACCGGCCAGGGCCCGCAGCGCCGCGCGAAAACCGCGCTCGGCAACCACACCGTCGAAATCGAAGATCACCGCCCGCACAACCACCGTCCCGGACAAACGTATCGAGGTCGATCCGGCATGCCGGACGCGCCTGAGGTCGCGGTGGCCATGACGCGCCACCTGGCGCCCCGAACGCGCGAGCGGACACCGTCACCCGCAAAGCGATATAGCATGGCTGAAGCGAACACCACGACGGCCGGCAGTATAGCCGGCCACCCGTGCCACACACGGAGACGTCATGAGGTACCGCCCGTGGCCGGGGCTACTGGCCCTGATGCTGCTTTTCATCGCCGGCCTGGCGCAGGCCGACGGCGTAGTGCGCACACAGATCAGCGGCCCCATCGGCCCGGCCACGGCCAGCCACATGCAGCAGGCCCTGGACGCCGCCGCGGCGCAGCAGGCACAACTGCTGCTGGTTCGCCTGGACAC
>DQBD01000239.1:4570-20608 GCA_003526065.1 Gammaproteobacteria bacterium
CCCCCCCCCAGCCACATGCAGCAGGCCCTGGACGCCGCCGCGGCGCAGCAGGCACAACTGCTGCTGGTTCGCCTGGACACACCGGGTGGCCTCGACGGCGCCATGCGCGACATCATCAAGGCCATCATCGGCGCCCCGCTGCCGGTGGCGCTGTACGTGGCGCCCAGCGGCGCCCGCGCCGCCTCGGCCGGTACCTACATGCTGTATGCGGCGCACATCGCCGCCATGGCACCGGGAACCAACCTTGGCGCCGCCACGCCGGTGCAGATCGGCGGCGGGCTGCCCCTGCCCGGCCGGCGTCCGGCACCGGGCAACAGCGACGCCGATCCGGACCCGGAGCAGGACCAGCCGCCGTCGACGCCGGACGCCATGCGCAGCAAGCTGGTCAACGACGCGGTGGCCTACATCCGCAGCCTGGCCGAACTGCGCGGGCGCAACGCCGACTGGGCCGAGCAGGCGGTACGCGAGGCGGCCAGCCTGAGCGCCCAGCAGGCGCTGGAACAAAACGTCATCGACCTGCTGGCCGCCAGTGACGCGGAGCTGCTCGAACAACTCGATGGCCGTACCGTGGAGCTGAGCACCGGCCCGGTAACGCTGGCCACCGCCGGCGCCGTGCTGCAGGACTTCGAGCCCGACTGGCGCACCCGCCTGCTGGCGGTGCTGACCAACCCCAGCGTCACCTACATCCTGCTGCTGATCGGCATCTATGGGCTGTTCTTCGAATTCGCCAGCCCCGGCGGCGTGGTCCCGGGTGTGGCCGGCGCCATCGCGCTGTTGCTGGCGCTCTACGGGCTGCAGATGCTGCCGGTCAACTATGCCGGCCTGGGCCTGATCCTGCTCGGCGTCGGCCTGATGCTGGCGGAGGTCTTCGCGCCCTCGTTCGGGGCACTGGGCATCGGTGGCACGGTGGCACTGGTGATCGGCTCGATTATCCTGATCGACACCGAGGCGCCCGGCTTCGGCATTCCGCTGACGCTGATCGGCGCGGTGGCCGCCAGCAGCCTGTTATTGTTCACCTTTGTACTCGGCGCACTGTGGCGGGCCCGCCGCGGCCGCGTGGTCAGCGGCGGCGAGGCGCTGATGCAGGCCACCGCCACGGCCGCCGAGGACTTCACCGGCGAGGGCCATGTCTGGCTGCATGGCGAGCGCTGGGCAGCGCACTGTGCCGTGCCGCTGCGTGCCAACCAGCCGGTGCGCGTGCGCGAGCGGCGCGGGCTGGTGGTGATCGTCGAACCGGTCGAACCGGGCGTGTCTGTCACGGAGGAAACGCCATGAACACCTATCTGTTGGTCCTGGGCGCCATGGTGCTGGCCATCCTGGCCAGTGCCATCCGTGTCTTTCGGGAGTACGAACGCGGCGTGGTGTTCATGCTTGGCCGTTATTACACCGTCAAGGGACCCGGCCTGGTGATCATCATCCCGGTCATCCAGCAGGCCGTGAAAGTGGACCTGCGCACCGTGGTGATGGACGTGCCGACCCAGGACGTCATCTCGCGCGACAATGTCTCGGTCAAGGTCAACGCGGTGGTGTATTTCCGGGTGGTGGACCCGGAGCGGGCCATCATCCAGGTCGAAAACTTCTACGAGGCCACCAGCCAGCTGGCGCAGACCACGCTGCGCTCGGTGCTCGGCCGCCACGAACTGGACGACCTGCTGGCCGCGCGCGACAAGCTGAACGCCGACATCCAGGAAATCCTCGACCAGCAGACCGACGCCTGGGGCATCAAGGTCAGCAATGTCGAGATCAAGCACGTCGATCTGGACGAGTCGATGATCCGCGCCATCGCCCGCCAGGCCGAGGCCGAGCGCAGCCGGCGTGCCAAGGTGATCCACGCCGACGGCGAGTACGAGGCCTCCCGACGCCTGGTGGATGCCGCCCGTGCGCTGTCCGCCGATCCGCGCGCCATGCAGCTGCGTTACCTGCAGACGCTGTCCGACATCGGCCAGGAAAAGAACACCACCGTCGTGTTCCCGCTGCCGCTGGACCTGATCACCCCGCTGCTGCAGCGGACCACGCCCCCCGACACCCCCCAGCCTCCCCCCACGCCATAACCCCATGCCCATCACCCGCAACCCCACCCGCGCGGTCCGCATCGGCCGCATCACCATCGGCGCCGGCAATCCCATCGCCGTGCAGAGCATGTGCGCCACCAAGACGCAGGACGTCGCCGCCACCGTGGCACAGGCCAACGACCTGGCCGGTGCCGGCGCAGGCGTGGTGCGCATCGCCGTCGACACACCGAAGGACGCCGAGGCCCTGGCCGCCATCCGCGCGCAGACCGCCGCCAACCTGTCGGTGGACCTGCAGGAAAACTACCGCATGGCCGAGCGCGTGGCGCCGCACGTGGACAAGATCCGCTACAACCCGGGCCACCTGTACCACCACGAAAAGCACAAGCCCTGGCAGGACAAGGTGCGGTACCTGGCCGACATCGCGGCGCGGCACGACTGCGCCGTGCGCGTGGGGGTGAATGCCGGCTCGCTGGACCCGGAGCGCGCCGCGCAGTTCGCGCCGGAGGATTCCATCTCGCCCATGCTGGTCGGCGCCTTCGAGCACTGCGAACTGCTGGACAGCCTCGGCTTCACCCGTTATTGCGTGTCGCTGAAGGACTCCGACCCGGCCAAGGTCGTCGAGCTGAACAGGCGCTTCGCCGCGCAGCGCCCGGACGTGCCGCTGCATCTGGGCGTGACCGAGGCCGGCCTGCCGCCGGACGGCATCATCAAGACACGCATCGCCTTCGAACAGCTCGTCGGCGCCGGCATCGGCGACACCATCCGCGTGTCGCTGACCCTGCCCAACGCCCGCAAGGCGGAGGAAGTCGCCGCCGGGCAGCAGATCCTGGCCGACATCGCTGCCGGGCGCGTGCGCTCGGTGGTCGACTTCGGGCAGGGGCTGAACATCATCTCCTGCCCCAGCTGCTCGCGGGTACAGAACGAGGCCTTCGTGGACCTCGCCGAACAGGTGCGCGAACTGACCGCGTACGCCAAGGACCACCACCTGACCATCGCCGTCATGGGCTGCCGGGTGAACGGGCCCGGCGAGACCGACGACGCCGATCTTGGCCTGTGGTGCGGCCCCAAACAGGTCAACTTCAAGCGCCGCGGCGAACTGCTGGGCGCCTTCGGCTACGACGAGATCCTGCCGCGCCTGAAGGCGGAACTGGACGCGCTGATCGCCGAACGCGCCGCCTGACGCCTGAGACCGGCCACCTCGTCCACCACCCCGCGGACACGCCTTTCTCGGCACGTCCAGGCCGGCCGTTGCCGTCGCTGCCTGCCGCGCCACGCCGTTCAGCACGGCTTCGTAAAACAACACGCTGAAAAGGAGGCGCGCATGTCCAACACTCCCCCCACCGGCTATGAGTTCGCCGACGTCGCCGAGCGTCGGCGCCGCACCCTGGCCAAGATGGCGCGCCTGCGCGGGCGCATGCGGCCGGTCACCTGGCTGCTGCGGCGGGTGTTCGACCTGTCGCGGGCACTGGGCTTCGAGTACCCGCTGTTCCGGCGCTTTTTCAAGCCGATGGTCGGCATGTTCGACACCGCCATCGACAAGGCCTTTACCGGCTACACGCCGACCGGGCACGACGTGTTCGTGTGCTCGTACTTCAAGAGCGGCACCAACTGGGCCATGCACACCGCCTACCAGGTCGCCGAGCACGGCGAGGGCCAGTTCGAGGACATCCTGGACGTGGTGCCGTGGGTGGACTGTCCGGACCAGGAAACCACCGTCTGGCTCGACGACCCGCGCCCGCGGCTGCGCTCGAAATCAGGGCTGCGCGTCATCAAGACCCACGCCCGCGCCCAGTTCGTGCCCTACAACGACAAGGCCAAGTACATCTGCGTGGTGCGCGACCCGAAGGAAGTGATCGTGTCCGGCTACCACTTCTTCGGCTCCATGCTGCTCGGCAGCCTGATTCCGTCGGTCGACACCTGGGTACGCCACTGCACGTCCGAGGAGGCGGTATTCCACCCCTGGTACGAGTTCACCGCCGGCTACTGGGCCTGGCGGCAGCGCCCGAACGTGCTGTTCCTCACCTACAACGACCTGCAGGACGACCCCACCGGCACCGTCCGCCGGGTGGCGGACCTGCTGGGCGTGAGTCTCACGGAAGCCGAGGTCGAACGCGTGCGCGAACTGTGCGCGTTCGAGCACATGAAGGCCATCGACCACAAGTTCTACCCGGGCGAGGTGTCGCCGTTCGCCCGCCCCGGCGGGCAGATGATCCGCAGCGGTCGCCGGGGCAACTCCGGGGAGATGCTGTCGCCCGCCCAGCAGGCACACATCGACGCCTGGGCCAGGGACGGCCTGGCCAGACTGGGCAGCGATTTCCCCTACGACCGCTACTTCGGCTGAGCGCGCCTGCACACATGCCGGGCGCGGCCGGGCAGGGAAACGCTGATGTATTCAGCGGTGTCCGCCGGGGGCAGGATGTCCCCGGCATCACTCAGGGGCTCGAGCCCCTGAGTGATGCCGGGCAGCGAGCTGAAACATTCCGTGGACGGGATGTTTCAGCACCGTTTCCCTAAGGCATCAGCAGCAGCTTGCCACTGGTGGCGCGGCTGGCCAGCAGCTCGTGTGCCTGCGCCGCGTCGGCGAGCGGCAACCGGCGGTCGATGTGCAGGCTGATGCGCCCGGCGGCCAGCCAGCCAAGCAGGTCGTGTGCCCGCGCGGCCAGTTCGTCGGCTTCGGCGATGTAGTCGAACAGGGTCGGCCGGGTCAGGAACAGCGAACCCTTCTGCAGCAGCAGCAGCGGGCTGATCGGCTCCACCGGCCCGCTCGACTGGCCGAACAGCACCATGGTGCCGCGCCGGCGCAGCACGTCGAAGCCCTTCAGGAACGTGCTGGCGCCGACCGAGTCGTACACCGCGTGCACGCCGGCGCCGCCGGTCAGGCGCTGTGTCACGGCCACGAAATCCTCCTGCGAGTACAGGATCACCTCGTCGGCCCCACGCGCACGCGCCACGTCGGCCTTGGCCTCGGTGGAGACGGTGGCGATCACCCGCGCGCCACACACCTTGGCCATCTGCACCAGCATCTGTCCGGCCCCGCCGGCGGCGGCGTGGATCAGCACCGTGTCACCGGGCTGGATGGCATACACGCTGTGCGTGAGTGCGTGCGCGGTCAGCCCCTGCAGCATCGCGGCGGCGGCGACGTCCAGGTCCAGCCCGTCCGGCACCGGCACCACGCGGTCCTGCGCCAGGCAGGTGTACTCGGCGTAGGCACCCAGGCTGTTGGGATAGGCCACGCGATCACCGGGCCTGAAGCGCGTGGCGCCCTGCCCCACGGCATCCACCACGCCTGCGCCCTCCAGCCCCGGCACGAACGGCAACGGCAGCGGGTAGAAACCGGTACGGTGGTAGATGTCGATGAAGTTGACGCCGCAGGCGGCGTTCTTGACGCGCACCTGACCCGGGCCCGGCTCGGGCCGCGGGCGCTCGACCGGGCGCATGACTTCGGGACCGCCGGTGGCGGTGATTTCTATGGCGCGCATGGTGCTCATCGGCGGTTCAGGTCGTAGTACTCGACGTTCGGCTCCATGCCGGTCGCCACTGCCAGACGGTTGGTCATGTTGAAGAACGCGGTCACTTCGGCGATGTCCCAGATGTCGCGCTCGCTGAAGCCCTGCTCACGCAGCAGGTCGCGCTCGGTTTCGTCGATGCTTTCCGGCGCCTGCGTCAGGCGCTCGGCAAACTCCAGCATGGCGCGCTGACGCTCGCTCAGCGGCGCGGCGCGAAAGTTCATGGCCACGGTGTCGGCCAGCGGCACGTCGCCGGTCAGCTTGCGCAGCGTGGCGCCGTGGCTGGTCAGGCAGTAGTGGCAACGGTTCAGTGACGACACCACCACGGCGATCATCTCCCGCTCGGCCTTGCTCAGGCCCGAGTCGCTGGCCATCAGGCCATCGCGCATGGCGGTAAAGTTGGCCAGCCGCTCCGGCGCGTGGGCATACCCGCGCAGCACGTTGGGCACGAAGCCCAGCCGCTCCTTGGCCGCGGCATAGGCTGCCGTCACCGAAGGCGCCAGCGTGGGCGGCTCGGCAATATCGAGCGCCATCAATTTCTCGTCAGACATGGGATTCCTCCTGCACCGCCGGCGGATGCCGACTTGATTACCACCCGGCTCGGCACCATCTTGTCGGTGCCCTCACCCTTTCATCAACTGCCATGCGCGCCTTTTCCATCCGGGCCATCACGTTCGACCTCGACGACACGCTGTGGGCCATCGACCCGGTCATCGCCCGCGCCGAGCTGCGCATGCACGACTGGCTGGCCGAGCATTATCCACGTCTGGGCGAGCGCTACTCGCCGGATGACCTGCGTGCACTGCGCGAACAGGTGACCCACCAGCGGCCGGAACTGGCGCACGACCTGGCCGCGCTGCGCATCGAGTCGCTCACGCTGGCGGCGCAGACCTGCGGCTATGGCCGCGAGGTGGCCGAGCAGGCGTTTGCGGTGATGTGGCAGGCACGCAACGAGGTCGAGCTGTTCGCCGACGCGCTGCCGGTGTTGACAGCCCTGGCCGCGCGCGTGCCGCTCGGCGGGCTGACCAACGGCAATGCCGACATCGTCCGCATCGGACTCGACCACGTACTGGGGTTCTGCGTGTCGGCACGCGGCGTCGGCTACGCCAAGCCGCACCCGGCCATCTTCGCGGCCGCCTGCCAGACGGCGGGCTTCTCGGCGGCGCAGGTGCTGCACGTCGGCGACGACCCGGAGCGCGACGTGCATGGCGCGCGCGCCGCCGGCATGCGCAGCGTATGGCTCAACCGCGACGGCCGCGACTGGCCCGGTGGACCACGTGCCGACGCCGAAGTCAGTGACCTGCTGGAACTGATGCAGGTGGTCGAGGACTGGCTGGAACCCGCACGTTGACGCTCACCGGCACGCGCTCGGCACGCTCTCTATAATTGCCATTCACATTACCAAGGTCGGCAACAGACACATGGCTACGCGAAAAAAACGCATTTACAAGGTGATCTTTCACAACCAGGGCAAGCTGTACGAACTGCATGCCACCGAAGTCGGCCAGGCGGCGCTGTTCGGTTTCATTGAAGTGGGTGGATTCGTTTTCGGCGAGCACGGCGGCCTGCTGATCGACCCGTCCGAGGAGCGGCTCAAGGCCGAGTTCGAACACGTCAAGAGCACGTTCATCCCCATGCATGCGGTAGTCCGCATCGACGAGGTGGACAAGGAAGGCGCCAACAAGATCAGCGCGCTTTCCGATGACGCCAAGGTGGCCTATCTGCCCTCCCCCATCTACACACCCGGTGGGCGCGGCAAAGACTGAACGCCCCGTCGCCGAGGGGCGACATTCCAGCCGGATTACTTGTCCGTTAGACGCTGTAACGCGCGCCGCTGCTGCTTGGTGGGGCGGCCCTTGCCGGAATAGCCGGCGGGACCGGACAGGGCGCGCTGCTCGGTCAGCTGCTGGCGCTTGGCCAGGCTTTCGGCGGTTTCTTCATACAGAGCGGGCACCTCCTTGGCAGGCACCCGCCGCGGCGCATAACCACGCACGACAACGGTCATCGGCGCGTTGCCGCGCCACAGACTGACCTCATCCCCCAGACGCAGCACACGGGCCGGCTTCACCGGTTGCCCGTTGACGCGCACCTTGCCGCCGGCCACCGACTGCGTCGCCAGGGTACGCGTGGCACACAAACGGCTCACCCACAACCAGCGATCCAGCCGTTGCCCGGCCGCGGCATCGTCAGACGCTTTCACCATTGAGTGTTTCACTGCCCGCCATTTCGCTCAACAAAAAAGCCGCCGCGGCGTCACACGCCGTGGCGGCTCTTTGAACGGCGGCTGTGCCACAACACAGCCACCGCACTCCAGACCAGCGCGTGATTCAGATGGCCATCTGCTCCGGCGTCTTGCCGGAAGCCAAAGCCTCCTTGAACCACTTCGGCTTGGGCCCACGCCCCGTCCAGGTCTGAGACGGATCAGCCGGGTTGCGATATTTCGCCGCCGTGGCCCGGGTGCCGCGCTTTTTGCTTTCACCCGCCACGATTTCAAAATCAATCCCGACCGATGCCGCCAACTTGCGCATCTGTGCCACCACTTCCGCCCGCTTCTCACGCTGACGCGCTTCCAGGGCGCTCTCCGCCTCGGCAATCAGCTTCTGCAAGTCGTCGAGAGAATAGGTGTTGAGGTTCACCGCCATTAGAACGCACTCCTTGGAGCCGGAAAATAAATAACAGCCGATGAATATAACCAACTCATGTCGCTATAACAACATAATCCCGTATGGGAGAAAAAAAGACGCGCTGCCCCAGACTCAGAGAAAGGCCGCTTTTTTTCCACAAACATTCAGTAGCGGGCAATGTTCACCCATCCAGCAAACGGACACATTCGTCAATGCCGGGCATCGGACGGTCGGCGTCGACAATACCAGGCTCGCACATACGTCAGGCTGCCTGAATGCCATTTGGCCGCCGTGTCGGCCCGTCGCGCACACGCCGTTGACCGGGCACCACAGCGGCCGCAGTGAGGGACTCCAGCGGCGTGACGGATTGAATGGCGCCCGCCGGCGGAGCGCAGCGGGGAATCGCCAGGCGACATGGCGCGCAGGATGCTGTCCTGCGCCACGTCCAACTCGCCGGCAGGGTATGGCGCGGTGGAAGGTCGCTACACGCCTCTTGGACCCTCTTCTGCCAGCGTGCCTTCCCGCCCATCCGCCCGCGCTTGGAAAAAACAGCCCCGGGCAGGGATCGAAACGCGGCGCGTCAGCGCTGGCCAACCACGCGTGTACCTGCGCCTTCCCGACACGCAGTGATATTCGCCAACGACGCAGAGAGCCGACGTGTCAGGCCAGTTCCTCCGCTGACACGGCATTCCAATCCGCCTTCATGAAATGCGCGCACCGCACAACGGCAGCGTTCCTTGGTGGCCCACCCAGCCATCCGCGCAGTCGCCTGAATCAATTCGCGGTCCTTCCCGGCTACCCCCACCCTCCCATTCTCACGCGACGTGTTGATCAGAACCCAGCCTGTCGCCAGTGTGGGCCAATGGCATCCGTGACACTGTCCCGGCAAAGCGACGCACCGGCAGCAGACCTGAACGCTCTGGTTGAAGACAGGCTGACACCCCGAAAAACCATACGCACGGGTCGTGCCCGGCCCGCAGAAGGCGGCACTGCAGAACAAGGCCCTGTCGCCTGTCGCCCTCCGGGACGGCGCCGCTGGGCCGGCCGGGTGCTACCCGCCTACGACGCGCCCGAATGCCGCTCGAAACCCATCGTCGCCCGGTAGTGCTCCCACCACAGGGCATTGGGTGCCTCGTCGTTCTGCTTGGTTTCGGTCAGATCGGCGCCGTCGCGGTAACCCTTGAGGAAATAGGTCGCGCCCGGCTCGGTGTCCAGTGCCTGCTGGATGCGCAGGAACACCGTGGCATCTTCCAGACTCACGAAGCCACTGGGGCCGATCATGTTCGACGACTGCCGCAGGCGGTGACGCACCATCTGCGCATCGTCGTCGGCGTGGGCGAAATAGGCGTAATGCACCTCGACCTGATCCAGTCCGACCGGATTGGCGTAGCGGATGTTGAAGATGTCGAGATGATTGGCAATGGCGGTCAGCGGCCAGAACGCCAGCAGGCTTGAACCGGCCGCCTGGGCCGGCGCCTTGTTTCGCGGCGCCGCGCCCCCGTGGTAGGCAATGACGCTGGGATCGCGCAGCAGGCCACCGTCGCCGGGCTGTGACGCGACTTCGGACAAGATCATCATGTGACCCGCCGGCAGACGACTCTGGCGTCCACTGCCACCCTGCCAGCGCAGCATGCGAAAGGCGGCGTGCAGCAGCGGCGCATGGAAGGCGTCGTTGTCGATGTAAACCTTCCAGTTCGACTGGTAACGCACCTTCTGATAGCCCAGCAGCGTGAGCCGGCCATCCCCGCCCAGGGCGTCGCGCACCGGCTCGGCCATGTGCCCCATCCAGTCCAGCAGCGGCGGCGGGTCCGGGTGCAGGCTCACAAACTGCAGCCCCAGATACTGCGCGGTGCGTGGCTGCGCCAGGTCGTAGTCGGCGCGCTTGAAGTCCGGCGGGTACTCGGCCTCGCCCGGGCAGGCCCGCAACCGCCCGCGGGTATCGAACACCCAGCGGTGATAGGGGCACTCGATGTCGCCGGTATGGCCGCGAAAGGCCATGGCCAGTTTGGTGCTGCGGTGGGTGCAGGCGTTGTGAAAGGCCCGCACCTGACCGTCATCGCCGCGGATTACCAGCAGCGGCGTTCGCCCGACGGTGACCGTCTTGTAGTCACCGGGTTTGGGCAACTCGGCGTCGTGTGCCACCGGGTGCCACAGCGGGCCGCGGAACACGCGCTCGAGTTCCAGATCGAAAACGTCCGGGTCCTCGAACGCCCACTTCGGCACCTGGTTGAAGGCCGCCGGCCAACGCGGCAGGGCGGCGAAGTCCAGATCGCGCAGTTTCATGGCTGTCTCTCCTCCGGCTGCGGGTGCCTGCCGGTGGCGGCCCCGTCGTACTGGTGCTCGGCGACGCCAACATCGTGCATGGCGGCAATGGCTGCCGCAGCCAGCAACAGGGGCGCGCCGAAGAGCAGAAAATACACCACAAACTGCGGTTCCAGCACCGCCAGCCAGCCGCCCGCCAGCGGCCCGAAGATCGACCCGATGCGCCCCCAGGCCTGCGCCCACCCGACACCCGTGGCCCGCACCGCGCTGGGGTACACCTGGGTGGCGATCGGGTACAAGCCCACCTGGGCGGCGCCGGCGAACAACCCGGTCGCAAGGCAGGCCATCGCTACCGGCAGAAAATGGCCGTCGCCGAAGCCGATGGCCATGATCGACACCGCCCCCAGGGCAAAGAACGTCGCCAGCATGCGGCGCGGGTTGTAACGGCTCGACAGCCAGGCCAGCACCAGCGCCCCGAGCACACCGCCAATGTTGAACATCACCGTCGTGCGGATGGCCAACGCCAGGGAGACGCCGTGATCGACCAACAGCTTCGGCAGCCAGTTCAGCAGGAAAAAGAGCACCAGCAGGTTGATGAAGAAGGCCAGCCACAACAACAGGGTGTTACGCCTGCGGTGCCCTTCGAACAGGGCGGACAGCCGGGCGCCGGGCGCCGCTTCGGCGAGAACGTAACGGTCGTGCGGTGCGTAACCGCCCGCCCGATCGAAGCGCCCGAGCAGGCGGGCCAGCCGCTCTCCACCAGCGCCGGTCCGCGTCAGGTAATGCGGCGACTCGGGCAACAACCACCACAACACCAGTGCCAGGCCCAGCGGAAGCCCGCCTCCGACATAGAACATCGCGCGCCACCCATGCTCGACCACCAGCGCTTCGGCGACAACGCCGCCAAACAGACCGCCGACAGAAAAGCCGATATACATCAGCGTTACCAGCAGCGGCCTGTGACGAGCAGGCGCGCACTCGGCCATCAGGGTGACCGCGTTTGGCAGCGCGCCGCCCAGACCGAGCCCCGTCACCAGCCGCAACACCAGCAACGCCTGCACGCTGTGGGCGAACACCGTCACCAGCGTGCCGCCACCGAACAGCAGCACGCAGAAAATCAGCGTGCGACGCCGCCCCAGGCGGTCACCAAGCCCCCCGAACAGCAAGGCACCACCGGTCATGCCCAACAAGGCGGCGCTGAACACCGGCCCCAGCCGATCGTTTCCGATACCCAGCTCGGCCGCCAACTGCGGTGCGGTGAAACCGATGATCTGGGCATCCAGTCCGTCGACGGCGGCCACGGCAAACGTCAGTGCCAGCACCACCCAGTGCCAAGAGCCGAGGGGCGCAGCGTTGAGACGGTCGGCAACATCCCAGGTTCTGGGCGATTCGGTCATGAGGATTCCTGTCGCGGGATGGCGTGCGCGGCTTCCGTGGACGGGCACACCCACTCAGGTGGCGCGCGCCACCCGCACACTCAAGGTGAACGTCGCGACGGCGGCCAACAACACCACGCCGCCGAAGCCCGAAAAATAGTGCTGCAATGGAACGCCCGAACGCAGCAGTTCCCCACCGAGCAGGGGGCCGAACACCGAGCCCACCCGCCCACAGCCCAGCGCCCAGCCAATGCCGGTCGCCCGCAACGCCGTGGGGTAGGCGGCAGCCGCCAGCGCATGCAATGCGATCTGCGCGCCGAACACAAAGAATCCGGCCAGTGCCGCGGCAATCATGTAGGTAACGAAACCGCCGGTGGCATAACCGACGGCGGTCAGGCACAGCGCCGCCAGCACAAAGGCGCCGCCGACCACGCGGCGCGCGTCCAGGTGCCGGCACAGCACCGCCAGCACCAGCGGCCCGACCACGCCCCCCAGGTTCAGCGCCAGTGCCGCCAGCGACCCCTGGTGCGCCGAAAAACCGGCCTGCCGCGCCAGGTACGGCACCCAGTTGGCCAGGAAGAACATCACCATCATGTTGATGAAGAAGCCCAGCCACAGACGACGCGAGTCGTGCCCCAGCGCACCGGCGAACAACTGGCGCACCCCCCTTTGGCGCGCCTGCGCCGATGCGAAGGCCGTCATCGGCGCCTCGGGCAGGAAGCGCCCCAGGACCGGCACCAGCAGCAACGGCAAAACACCACCGACGACATACAGCGAACGCCACCCGAACCGCGGCAGCAGCGGCACCGTGAGCGCGGCGCACAACATGCCGCCGAGCGCAAAGCCCACCAGCCCGATGCTCACCAGCAACGGCCGCTGTCGCGGGGACGCGTGGTCGGCGATCAACGCCGTCGCGTTCGGCACCGCCCCGCCAAGACCGAAACCGGTCAACAGGCGCAGCACCATCAAGCTCCAGTACTCATCGGCCAGCGCAGTCAGGCCACAGAACGCGCCAAAAATGCCGCAGCACAACATCAACACCCGCACGCGGCCCAGACGGTCGCCCAGTGGGGCAATCAGCACCGACCCTCCGATCATGCCGACGATGCCGGCGACGAACAGCGGCCCCAGCCGCTGCGCCGTGAGCGCCCAGTCTTCGGCAATCGCCGGCGCCGTCAGCGCGATGACCAGCATGTCGAAACCGTCGAGCACGATCACCAGCAGGCACAGCGCCACCACCCGCACGGTCGCGTGCCCGCCGACTGCCGATGCCGCCTGACGCATGTTCCTCCCTCCCCCACACACGGCGGCGCCATACCGTGCGGCGCCGCTCGCGATTCGCCAACCGTGGCCCGTTGAAGGCCACGCGGCGCAACGATACCGCGGCCGGTGCCGTCGCGCTGCTTACAATGGTCGCCCGCGACCCAACCGCTGCCGTTCCAAGATGCCCGAAGCGCTGCTGCCTGTTTCCGCCACTGCCCGCGCCCGCGCGCAGGCCCTGCTCGATTTCATCGACCGCAGCCCAAGCCCCTGGCACGCGGCGGCCAGCGCCGCCGCCCTGCTGGAGGCCGCCGGCTACACGCGCCTGGACGAAACCGACGCCTGGTCCCTGGCGCCGGGCGCCCGACATTACGTGGTCCGCGACGACTCGACCCTGGCGGCGTTTCGAATTGGCCAGGCGCCACTCACCGACAGCGGCCTGCGCCTGGTCGGTGCGCACACCGACTCGCCCGGCCTGCGCGTGAAGCCGCTGGCCGGCGAACGTCGTGGCGGCTGGCTGCGCCTGGGAGTCGAGGTCTACGGCGGGCCCATCCTGGCCACCTTCAGCGACCGTGACCTGAGTCTGGCGGGCCGGGTGGCGATTCGCGACCCGGCAATGCCATTCGGCGTGACCAGCCGCCTGGTGCGTATCGAGCAACCGCTGCTGCGCATTCCCAACCTGCCGATCCACCTCAACCGCAAGGTGAACGAGGATGGCCTGCGGCTGGACCGCCAGACCGGCCTGCCGCCGGTGCTGAGCGCCGTCGAGGCCGACCTGCCGGCGGCCGAGACGCTGCGCCGGCTGCTGACCGACACCCTGCAGATACCCGCGGACGGCCTGCTCGGCTTCGACCTGAACGTGTACGACACCCAGCCGGGTGCATTCTTCGGGCCACAACGCGAGTTCATCGCCAACTCGCAACTCGACAACCTCGGCTCGTGCCATGCCGCCGTGCTGGCCTTGCTGGACAGTGACGACAGCGCACCGCAAGCGAGCGCGCTGTGCTTCCTGTTCGACCACGAGGAAGTCGGCTCGACCAGCGCCAAGGGCGCCGACGGCAGCTTCCTGGACGACGTGATCGGCCGCATCACCAACGGCTGCGGCCTGGATGACCAGGACCGACAGCGCGTGCTGGCACGCAGCATGCTGGTCAGTGCCGACATGGCGCATGCGTTCAACCCCGGGCACCCGCATGTGTACGACAACGATCACCGCGTGCACCTGAACCAGGGTCCTGTCATCAAAACCAATGCCAGCCAGCGATACACCTCAGACAGCCTGTCGGCCGGCGCCTTCCAGCTGGCCTGCGAACGCGCCGGCGTACCCTGGCAGCACTACGTGCAGCGCAGCGACCTGGCCTGCGGCAGCACCATCGGTCCGATGGCGGCGGCCCGACTGGGCCTGCGCAGCGTGGATGTCGGCAACCCCATGTGGGCGATGCACAGCGCGCGGGAGAGTGCCGGCGCCGCCGACCACGACGCCATGTGCCGCGCACTGAAGGCCTTTTTCGAAACCTGAGCAGGCGTCAGTGCTTATCCCCAGAAACTGTGGATAACTTTGTGGACTACGTGCTGAATAAGCCCGGTGAGCGCGCATGATTACGTCACCGGCCACAGATTGCCCAGCTTTTAATCAAATCTTCATTTTTATTTAAAATCATATGGTTGTTGAATATTTTGAACTCACATTGGCAGGCAACGGCGATTTTTGCCGGTCAGTGCGAGATTTTTTGAAGACCTGTGCGTAAATGGCCGCCGCCACCGCTGATGCACCGCCACCGGCGCCCTTGACAGAGACCCCGCGATGAGCACCCTGACCCACCTGCAGCGCCTTGAGGCCGAAAGCATCCACATCCTGCGCGAAGTGGTCGCCGAAACCGAGCGTCCGGTGATGCTCTATTCCATCGGCAAGGACAGCGCGGTGATGCTGCACCTGGCCCGCAAGGCATTCTTTCCGGCGCCGCCACCCTTCCCGCTGCTGCACGTCGACACGACCTGGAAGTTCCGTGACATGTACGCCATGCGCGAGCGCATGGCGGACGAGATCGGCATGGAGCTGATCGTCTACCAGAACCCAGAGGCCAAGGCGCAGGGCATCAACCCGTTCGACCACGGCTCGCAGCTGCATACCGACATGTGGAAGACCCAGGGCCTGAAGCAGGCGCTGGACCTGTACGGCTTCGACGCCGCCTTCGGCGGAGCGCGCCGCGACGAGGAACGATCCCGCGCCAAGGAGCGCATCTTCTCGTTCCGCACCGCCCAGCATCAGTGGGATCCGAAAAACCAGCGCCCGGAACTGTGGCGCCTGTACAACGGGCGCAAGCACAAGGGCGAGTCAATCCGGGTGTTCCCGATCAGCAACTGGACCGAGCTGGACGTGTGGCAGTACATCCAGCTCGAGAACATCCCCATCGTGCCGCTCTACTTCGCCGCCGAGCGGCCGGTGGTGGAACGCGACGGCACGCTGATCATGGTCGACGACGAGCGCATGCGCCTGCACCCCGGGGAAACGCCGATGCTCAGGAAAGTGCGCTTTCGCACCCTCGGCTGCTATCCGCTGTCCGGCGCCGTCGAATCCACCGCCGACACGCTGACCGCCATCATCCAGGAGATGCTGCTGACGCGGACCTCCGAGCGCCAGGGCCGCATGATCGACCACGACACCGCCGCCTCCATGGAAAAGAAAAAGCAGGAGGGCTACTTCTGATGGCACACGTCTCGGACCTGATCGCCAGCGACATCGAGCAGTACCTGGCCCTGCACGAGAAAAAGAGCCTGCTGCGGTTCATCACCTGCGGCAGCGTGGACGACGGCAAGAGCACCCTGATCGGGCGCCTGCTGTACGAGTCGAAGATGCTGTTCGACGACCAGCTGGCCGCCATCGAGGCCGACAGCAAGAAGTGGGGCACCCAGGGCGGCGACATCGATTTCGCCCTGCTGGTCGACGGCCTGGCCGCCGAGCGCGAGCAGGGCATCACCATCGACGTCGCCTACCGCT